>JAGSPQ010000560.1 GCA_018262385.1 Myxococcaceae bacterium
TTCGTCGCGGCGCTGGTGCTGGTGGCGGGCAACGGGAAGATCGTGCTGGCGTTCGCCGCGCCGCTCGGGCTGCTGCTGATGGTGGCGATCTGGAAGCTGCCGATGCGGACCACCGTCCTCGGCCTGCTGTTCCTGATGTGGACCGCCGACTACCTGCCCGAGGCGCCGCAGTCGAACATGTGGCAGTCGCCGCTGTACCCGATCGGCCAGTTCCTCTTCTTGAACCTCTCGGCCCTGACCGGGATCAGCGCGCTGCGGGTGCCAGGGCTCGACTTCACGGTGGTGGTGCTGATCCTGATCGCGCTCTATCGGCGCGCGACCCGCTCGACGATCGACGAGAAGACGCCGTCGGTGCGGACCCTGAGCCTGCTGCTGGTGCTGCAGCTGATCACGGTGGTGCTGCTCGACCTCTGGGGCGTCAACACCTCGGTGCCGGTGGTGAACGCGGACGGGGTCGCGATCGCGCTTCCCCGGCAGGGCGACTTCAACGAATCGCTGTGGCAGCTGCGGCAGCTGCTGCTGATGCCGCTGTTCGCCTTCCTGATGCTCTACGCCTTCCCCGGCAAGCCGGCGGACCTCAAGCAGATCGCGAAGGTGGCGATCACCGCCGCCTGCGTGAAGAGCTTCGTCGGCCTGTTCTTCCTCTACTACTTCGTGCGCGGCTCGGGCTTTCCGGTCGAGTACACCACCTCGCACGCCGACACCCTGCTGTTCGTGCCGCTGCTGGCGATGCAGTTCGCGTGGATGCTCGAGAAGAAGAGCATCCAGACCTACCGCGACCTGCTCAAGTGGGTGCCGCTGGTGACGTGGGGAATGATCGCCAACGATCGCCGCCTCGCCTACGTGAGCCTGGCCGGCTGCCTGCTCACCATCGTGCTGATGCACCCGTGGAGCTCGGCCAAGCGCACCCTGCTGCGCAACCTGATCATCGCCTCGCCGGCGATCCTGCTCTACGTGATCGCCGGCTGGAACGCGCCGGCGGAGAGCAAGGTCTTCTTCGGCTCGCAGCTGGTGAAGTCGCTGATCAAGGGCGACCAGGCCCAGGCGGGCGCCGACTACCGCGACATCGAGAACTTCGACGTCCTCTACACCTGGAGCGAGAACTCGTTTCTCCCCCTGGGCTTCGGCCACAAGTTCGAAGAGCCGGTGAAGCTGCCCGACATCAGCAAGGCGATGCCGACCTACCAGTACCACCCCCACAACAACATCCTCTGGATGTGGGTGATCGGCGGGCTGTTCGGGTTCTTCGGGATGTTCGCGCCGCTGGTCGCCGCGGTGTTCCTCGCCGCCCGAAGCTTCCGGTTCGCGACGGCGCCGATCGATCGGGTCGCGGCGCTGACGGTGATCTCGATGGTGATCGTCCACCTGAACCAGTGCTTCGGCGACATGGGCACCCGCAACTATTTCGGGTCGATGGGCTGTGCGCTGGCGATGACGGTGGCGAGCAAGCTGGCGATGCGGACGGGGGCGTGGCCGTCGGCGGCCTCGAAGACGATCGATCTTCGAGGAACGGTGCCGGCGTGAAGAGCCCGTTTCGAGGCCACCTGCCGGCGCTCGACGGGGTGCGTGGGCTGGCGATCGGGCTGGTGCTGCTGGTTCATTTCATCGGCGACATGCCGGCGACCAACCCCTTCGAGAAGGTGTTGATGCACGCGGCGACCTACGGCTCGTTCGGGGTCGACCTGTTCTTCGTGCTGTCGGGGTTTCTGATCACCGGCATCCTCTACGACTCGAGGCAGACGCCGAACTTCTTCAAGAACTTCTACATGCGCCGGACGCTGCGGATCTTCCCGCTCTACTACGGCGTGCTGGCGGTGCTGTTCCTCGTCATCCCCCACATCCCGTTCTTCCAGGGGCCCGCGCTCGACACGATGGTCTCGAGGCAGGGCTGGGCGTGGGCGTACGCAATCAACATCCACATCGCGCGGGAAGGGGTGTGGAGCCTGCCGTACATCGGCCACTTCTGGTCGCTGGCGGTCGAAGAGCACTTCTATTTGATGTGGCCGTTGATCGTCTGGCTCTGCCCGCGGCCGGTGCTGCTGAAGGTCTGCCTCGGCTTCGTCCTCTTCTCGTTCGGGCTGCGGACGGCGATGTACTTCACCGGCGCCAACGCGCTGGCGATCTACACCCTGACTCCGTGCCGGTTCGACGCGCTGTGCATCGGAGGGTTCCTCGCCGTCTCGGTGCGCGGCGAGGGCGACCCCGAGCGGTGGATGGCGTGGCTGAAGCAGACCGGCCGCCGGCTGCTCTACCCCAGCGCGGCGTTCATCGTCGTCACCGCGCTGTTCAACAGCCAGTCGGACTACGGCCGCAACATCCTGCGCCCGCTGCGCGAGACCGCGTGGACCTTCTGCTTCGCGGCGGTGGTGGCGTTCGCGATCACCGCCAACAAGGCCTCGCCGATCGGCCGGTTCTTCAGCTCGGGGACGATGACCTTCCTCGGCAAGTACAGCTACGGGCTGTACGTCTTCCACGCGATGCTCAGCTACTACCTGGGCACCCACCACACGCTCGCCTGGTTCGAGAGCTGGATCCCCAACCACCTGCTGGCGGTGCTGGTGCAGGCGGTGCTTGGAATCGGAGCGTCGATCGCCGCCGCGCTGCTCAGCTACCACCTGTTCGAGAAGCGCTTCCTCGCGCTGAAGCTGAAGTACGAGGCGCCGAAGCCGGTGGCGGGGCACGGAGCCGCGGCGGACCCGGCGGCGGCGGTGGTGCCGGGCTCCCGCTGAAGTCCGAGGCGTCTCCCGTTGTCAGAGCCCCTGCTGCCTGCCCGACGAATTCGCGTGCAGCTTCCATGTCTCGGCAAACTCTCGGGCTCCCAACGCCGCCTCGTTGGCGAGGTGGGTAGAGCGGGACAGCCCGCGACGAGTCGAGAAGCGAACGATTGTTCCGTGCGTCCCCATCGCGAAGTTGTGGCGGCTGGATGGGAGGAGCTCGAATGTCTGTAGGTCTTCGACTGCAATCGAAATGGCGACGCCGCTCAATCCCGACATCAAGGTAAAGCCATTGTTGTCGTGCCCAAAAGAACCAAGGCTTGCCAGCGCGGCGAGCGTCAGACCACTCCCAAGCAACGGCATCAGGTAGGGAATTGGTCCCAAATTGGGATGAATCTCCCCGAGGAGCGTGTGGGCTCCGCCGAGCGCCGCCGCCACTGCGGCGAACACCAACTTGTCCGAGTAGCCTGGCGTCAGGAGCGGACGGTCGACGCGAATCGAGCCGGCTCTTTGAATCAGATCCCTCAATAGGTGGGCAAGAACCAGTGCCGTCGCAACGCCTGACATCACGACCGCGGCTATCCAAATGGCAAAGGACGGAGGAGCCGAACTGAGTCGCAGGCGAATGACACTCGGGACTCCAGGACGTTCGCAAAGCCCGTGAGTTCCCGTTCGTTGGCCAACTCGGACCACTGAGCGAATGCGGCTTCTTCCAGCAGGAGAAAAACCCGCTGACCGGAGTCGATCGGAACAAGCAAATAGACTTGCCCGCGTCGGTCTCGGTCGTACCAGTGGAAGAATCGGATTGCCTTCGAGGGCTGCGGGTTCACCCGCACGACCAGACGCTCGGAAAGGAGGCTCGAACCGAGACTGTCCGCGTCGACAATTCTCGTTGGAGCCAGAGCCCGAACAAGGCCGACCGTCGAAGCAACGGTCAGGACCGCCAGCCCGACCAGAAGAATTCTGCGAACAGTGACGATCCGACTGAGCCGAGCAAGGGCAACGCGGATCGCAACGTCGATCATCGACGCACGTTACCCGACTCGCTCGCGGCTCGTTGAGGGGCGACCCCCAGCGGCCCTCATCGAGCGGGGCCCCCTGGACGAGCTTCACCCGCTGAAGAGTGTGGTGCCTCGCTGCCGCCCGGGCCCCCGGCTCCCTTCTGGCAAGATTATTATTAATAACAATAATCGTACTAAAAGGCGTCCCGGGGACACCTGCTCGCGGACACGGGGGGGAATCGTGCCGCGGGAGAAGTCCTTCCTTCCGGAGGTACTGGCTCGGCGCTTGCGGGCCATGATCTGGG
>JAGSPQ010000561.1 GCA_018262385.1 Myxococcaceae bacterium
CCGAGCGGCTGATCAAGGGCGACACCGCCGGCGGAGGCCAGCCGCTGCTCGCCCTCGCCCAGCAGGGGCTGCCTCCGGCAGGGAAGGCGGTGCTGGTGGGGCTGCGCGATCAGCTGATCGCCGGGCAGGCCACCGCCACCGATCCGCGGATCAAGAAGGACCTCGCCAACATCGAGTGTCGGCTGGCCGCCGCGATCGATCGGATCAACTCCGAGATCCGCGAGGTGCTCACCTGCGGCGCCACGCTGATCCCCGAGAACCAGCGGATCTCGACCGGCCTGTACGAGGTGGCGGCGAGCCCGGCGAAGGATCCCGCCAGGCGGGTCGAAGAGCTGAGCCAGTACCTCACCCACGGCGACACCCGGGTGAAGCTGGCGGCGATCCACCTGCTGGGCGAGAACAAGCACCCCGCGGCGGTCGAGAAGCTCAAGCCGCTGCTGACCAACTCGGACCTCGTGCTCGCCGCGGCGACGGTGACCGCGCTGTCGCGCATCGGGGACAAGGCGTCGATTCCCGCCATCCTTCCGATGGTCGCCACCGCCGGCTCGACGGTCGAGATCGCTCCGGCGATCGCCGAGGCGCTCGAGGCGCTCGACGCGAAGGAGGCGATCCCCGAGCTGCAGAAGTGGCTCACCTCGCCCCAGGCGACGGTGCGGGTGTCGGCCGCCACCGCGCTCACCAGGCTGACCGGCCAGCCGGTGATCGCTGCCCGGGTCGAGGGGCCGGCCAACCTGGTGAAGGCCGCCGAGGTCCCGAAGGACGCGGTGCTGGTGGTGAAGACCGAGAAGGGCGACTTCGAGATCAAGCTCTACACCCAGGATGCGCCGAAGACCGCGGCCAACATGTTCACCCTGGCGAAGTCGAAGTTCTTCAAGAACCTCACCTTCCACCGGATCGTCCCCGACTTCGTCGCCCAGGGCGGCGATCCCCGCGGGGACGGCGAGGGCGGCCCCGGCTACACCATTCGCTGCGAGATCAACCACCGGCCCTACCAGCGCGGGGTGGTCGGGATGGCGCTGGGCGGCAAGGACACCGGCGGCAGCCAGTTCTTCGTCATGCTCGCCGGCCACCCCCACCTCGACGGGAAGTACACCTCGTTCGGCGAGGTGGTGAGGGGGCAGGAAGTCGTCGACGCGCTGCTCGAAGGCGACCGGATCCTCGAGGTCGGGCCGCCGCCTCCGCCGCCCGAGAAGTAAACCGGCTAAACTTCCCCCATGCCCAAGGCCGTCCGGCGCTTCCTGATGCTGCTGCTGACCCTCGCCACCGCGCTGGTCGCGCTGCTGCTGTTCCTGCTCGGGATCGGGCGCAACGACTGGGGCGAGCGGTGCCAGCACGACGACGACTGCAAGCCGCGGCTGGTGTGCGGAGTGCCGATGTCCACCCCGTACTGCACCCAGGCCTGCGATCTCACCGGCCCCGACACCTGCGCCAGGGGGTACGTCTGCTTCCGGTGGTCTGCTTCGGCTCCCAACGACGGGGTGTGCCGCAAGCAGTAGCTGCGGCTTCAGGCCGGCAGGTAGATCTGCAGCCGGGCGCCCACCGCCCGGTCGGGCTCGACGGCGATCCACCCGCCGTGATCCTGGATGATGCCGTAAGAGACGAACAGCCCCAGCCCGGTGCCCTCGCCTACTTCCTTGGTGGTGAAGAAGGGCTCGAAGATGTGGGGGCGAATCTCGGGGCGGATCCCCGGCCCCTCGTCCTCTACCTCGATCCGCAGCCACCGGCGCGGCGCGCCCGACAGGTGGGGCGGGGGAGCGCGCGACTCTTCGAGCGCCCGGATCCGCACCTGCCCGGGCCGCTCCATCGCCTGGATCGAGTTCATCACCAGGTTGGTCAGCACCTGGCAGATCCCGTCCGGGTCGACCAGCGCCTGCACCTGGGGGCCCACTTCGGAGTGCAGCGTGACGCTGCGCCGAAGGGCCAGCGGGCGCAGCAGGTCGAGGGTCCGCGCCACCAGCGGCTGCAGCGGCTGCGCCTCCCGCTTCGGCGGCCGCCGCCGGGCGAAGTCGAGCAGCTGGCGGATGATCCGGATCATCGTGCTGACCTGCTCGGAGATGATCCTCGCGCTGTTCTGCGCCGCCGGCCCCGCCACGCTGCCCGCCGCGATCATCCGCGCCCGGCCGTCGACGACGTTGAGCGGAGTGCCCAGCTCGTGCGCGACCCCCGCGGCGAGCTTGCCGACGGTGCTGAGGCGATCGGCGTGGCGCGCGCTCTCCTGGGCCTCGAGCTTCGCCGCCGTCTCCTGGGCGAGCCGCGCGTTCGCTTCCTGACGCCCGCGGGCCATCTTGTTCATCGCCGCCGCGAGCAACCCCAGCTCGTCGTTGCGTTCGAGCGAGGCGCGGGCGTCGAGCTTTCCGATCTCCACCTGCTGGGCCAGCTGCACCAGCGACTGCACCGGCTCGCCGATCAGCCGCCGTCCAATCAGCACCGTGGCGATCAGGAACAACCCTCCGAGCAGGGCCGAGGACACCGCCACCGAGCGCACCCCGCGCAACGCCACCTCGCCATGGCTCAGGATCGACTCGCTGATCTCGATCGCGCCGGCGCGCCCGTTCACCGCGACCGGCACGTAGGAAATCAACTGCGGCGGGCCATCGTCGAGCTCGAACGACAGGAAGCCGACCCGATCCAGCGCCTGTAGGCGGGGGGCAGGGATCCGCGGCACGTCCTGCGTCGGCTGGCCGTCGACCCACACCCACCGGACCACGACCTGCTGCTGGAAGCGGTTGGTGCGATCGAGCAGCTCGAGCGCCTGATCGCGGCCGCCGCGGCTCCACGCGGCGGTCACTCCGCCCGAGAGTGCTCGCCCGAGCAGCCGATGGTCGGCGCGCGCGTCCTCGCCCGCGACCCGGATCTCGTGCTCGAGCTCGAACAGGATCTGCCCGGCGAGCACCGCCGCTCCGAGCAGCACGAAGATCAGCGACAGCTTGCGGGCCAGGTGCACCTTGCCCGGCAACTAACGCCGCCGGGGCGCCCTCGCCAACCTCGAGCGGATCAGACCGCCGGCACCAGCGGCTTGCCCGACCACTTGAGCCGATCTTCCTCTTCGAGGTGCTCGACCTGGCGGCGGATGTCGTTCCAGTCGCCGTCCGGGACCTCGAGGAAGGCGGTGACCAGGTCGGGATCGAGCTGGCTTCCGCCCACCCGGCCGATCTCGGCCTTGGCGATCTCCAGCGGGCGGCCCTTGCGGTAGGGCCGGTCGGAAGTGATCGCGTCCAGCGCGTCGACGATCGAGAAGATCCGCGCCCCGACCACGATCTCGCTGCCCTTGAGGGTGCGGGGGTACCCCTTGCCGTCCCACCGTTCCTGGTGCTGGTGGACGATCTCGGTGGCGCCCTTGAGGTAGGGGATCGCGCTGAGCATCCGCATCCCGATCTCCGGGTGCAGCCTCATCTCGACCCATTCTTCGGGCGTCAGCGGGCCGGGCTTGAGCAGAATCGAGTCGCGCACTCCGATCTTTCCGATGTCGTGCAGCAGCGCGCCCTGGCCGATCATTTCCAGCTCATCGCCGTGAATCCCGGCCTTCTCCGCCAGGCGCTTCGAATAGAGCGAGACCCGGCGCGAGTGCCACTGGGTCTCGGTGTCGCGGTAGTCCAGCGCCCGCACCATCCCGTCGAGCAGCCCGTTGGTGCGCTCGATCACCGCCACTTCCAGGTGCTGGTTGCGCTGGTGGAGCTCGGCCGCCAGCCGCCGGTTCTCGGCCATCAGCCGGAAGTGCTCGACCGCCTGCTTCACCACCGCGGTCAGCTCGCCCAGGTTCCAGGGCTTGGAGAGGATCCGGTAGACCTCGCCCCGGTTGACCGCATCGAGCGCCACCCGGAAGTCGGCGGCGGCAGTCAGCATCAGCCGGACCGCGGTCGGGTTGCTCTGCTTCAGCTGCCCCAGCAGCTCGATCCCGTTGAGGTTCGGCATCATGAAGTCGGTGATCACCACCGAAAAGTCCCGTTCTTCCGAGGCCTTGTGCGGGTCGGTGTGGCCGACCACCTGGTGGCCTTCGTTCTGGAGGATGCGGGTGAG
>JAGSPQ010000031.1 GCA_018262385.1 Myxococcaceae bacterium
GTCGCGATGTACCTGCTGGTCGAGAAGCTGGTGTGACGCTCAGGGCAGCTTGAGCTTCAAGGTGGCGTTCACCCACGGCCACCACTGCGCATGGGTGGCCGCGGCGGTCGCGCCCGCGCCGATCAGCGCGGCCATCACCCACCGCCAGCGGCGCGGCGGAGGCGGCGGGTTCTCGAACACCCGCATGATCGTCATCTCGGTCTGCGACAGCCGGCCCAGCGCCTCGCTCTCGGTGATCTTCCCCCGGTGGCGCAGGAAGGCCATCAGCAGCGAGTGCTCGGACATCGTCAGGTGCTTCGACACCCAGCTGTCGAGCGCGCGCCGCATCTCGGAGATGTCGAAGTACCGCTTGTCGGGCTTGAGCTGCATCGCCCGGGTCACGATCGCCCGCAGCTCGGCCGGCGCATTCGGAGCGGCCTTCTTCAGCTTCTCGAGCTTGCCCTGGGCGATCTTCGCGAACACCTCGCCCGCGGTGGGGCCGGTGAAGGCCCGCTTGCCGCTCAGGCTCTCGTAGAGCAGCACGCCCAGCGAGTAGAGATCGCTGCGCGCGTCGACCTCGCCGCCGGTGCACTGCTCGGGCGACATGTACGCCGGGGTGCCCACCGCGGTGCCGGTGCGGGTCAGCTTGTCGAGGCCCTCGTCCTTGGCGATGCCGAAGTCCATCAGCTTCACTTCGCCGGCCTTGGTGATCATCACGTTCGACGGCTTGAGATCGCGGTGGATGATCCGGGCGAAGTGGGCGTGCTCGAGCGCGGCGGCGATCTGGGCGGCGATCACCGCGGCCACCTCGGGAGGCAGCGCTCCCTCGCGCAGCAGATCGCCGAGGGTGGGCCCGTCGACCAGCTCCATCACCATGTAGAGCGCGTCGCCCTTCTCGATCAGGTCGTAGAGGGTGACGATGTTCTGGTGGCGAAAGGCGCCCAGCGCGAGCGCCTCGCGGCGGAACCGGGACAGCGCTTCCTTGTCCTTCGACGCCTCGGCCGGCAATTCCTTGATCGCCACCTCGCGCTGCAGCGGCTCGTGCACCGCGCGATAGACGGTCGCCATCCCGCCCTTGCCGAGCTCGCCCAGGATCCGGCACTCGCCCACCTTTCGAGGCTTCACTTTTGAAACCTCCAACAGCGGTGCACGGCGCGGCGAAAGTCTTCGGGCATCGACTTCGGGGTCAGCTCTTCATCCACCTTGAGGCCTTCATCCAACTCGAACCCGAGGAAGTTGGTCGAGAAATACATCGTGCCCCCCGGGGCCAGCAGCCCGCCGACCTGCTGGATCAGGTGGGGGTGATCGCGCTGGACGTCCCACGTCCGGTCCATCTTCTTCGAGGACGAGAACGACGGCGGGTCGACGATCGCCAGATCGTACGGCCCGCGCGCGGTCTGCAGCCACTGCAGCACGTCGGCGCGGATCACCTGGTGCTGCTTGCCGGCCGGGAAGCCGTTGAGCTGCAGGTTGCGTTCGGCCCAGTCGCCGTAGGTGTTCGAGAGGTCGACGCTGGTGGTTTCCTTCGCGCCGCCCGCCGCGGCGTAGACGGTGAAGCTGCCGGTGTAGGCGAAGAGGTTGAGCACCCGCTTGCCGGCCGACTCCGAGCGGACCCGGGCGCGGGTGTTGCGGTGATCGAGGAACAGCCCGGTGTCGAGGTAGTCGGAGAGGTTGACCTCGAACTTGAGCCCGTTCTCCTGGACGACGAACGTCGCCTGCTCGGCCGCCAGCTTTCCGTACTGGGCGCGGCCCCACGGCAGCCGCTCGTGGGTCTTGGTGAAGATCCGCTCTCCGGGGACCTGGAGCACCTTCTCCACCGCGGCCACCACCTCCGAGCGCTGCGTGGCCGCGGTGCCGTCGCGCACCGCGCTGCGCCGCGGGTACTCCATCACGTGCACCCGGCCGAGGTACCAGTCGATCGCGAACGGGTAGTCCGGCATGTCGAGGTCGTAGATCCGGAACGCCTCCAGCCCGCGCCGCCGCGCCCACTTCGTCCAGTGGCGGGCGTTCTTCGCCAGTCGGTTCTCGAACGCGGACATCCGTTCTTCCTACCCTGCAACTGCCCCTTGCGCTGCGCTTCAAGCGCAGGTGCGCTGAAAACGGACGCGGGGCGCGGGGTCAACCGCCTGCAACTCGGGCCTTCGGCGGGTGGATCGGATCCTGCTCGATCCGCAAGCCATGACGTCGGTTGTCGGAGAAGCGGCCATCCGCCGCGTCGCGAAAGAGGCCCGAAAGGAGCGCCTCAGCCGGATCGTCCCCGACGACGCCAGCCACGATTCGCACGAGCATGCGGCGTACAAGCCGGGCGCCGCGGCGGGCGGGAAGGGAGTCCTCGCGGCGCTGGCCCAGGTCGGGATGCGGCTGTCGCAGGTGCAGCGCACCGCGATCGCCCGGCTGCTGCGGCTTCATCCGGAGATGTCGGCGCACCCCTTCACCCCCAGCACCGCGGTCGAGCACCTGATCACCCACGGGGTGCAGTTCGCCGACGCGCAGCTCGCGCTCGTCTCGGACGAATGCACCGTCAGCGGGTTCCGGCGCATCCAGTCTGGGTTCGACGATTGCCGGACGACGGCGTCGCACGTTGCGTACAAGCCGCGCACCCAGACGGTGCTCGCCGCGCCGGAGCCCGGGTTCTTCGCCTGGCTGCGCCGGCTGTGGGCGGCGATCTTCTAGCGGCCCCCTTTCTTCGCCCGGGGGTAGATCCGCGGGCAGGGTGGTTCGTTTGAGCCACCACCATGAAATTCGCCCTCGGACTCGCCGCCACGCTGGCCCTCGCCGGTGCCCCCCTGTCGCAGAAGCGCCCGGTCGAGCCGCCGCCGGTCGAGAAGCCGGCGAATCCGTCGAAGCTGTACACGACCTACTTCTACACGGCGGGGGAGGCGGTCGTTCACGGCTACGCGCCCGAGACGAAGGTGCGGATCGTCTCGCTGGAGAAGCCCGGCACCATCTTCGAGGGCACGATCGGCGTGGGCGAGACGAAGACGGTGCAGACCGGCCGCGGCGTCTTCGGCTTCCTCTCCGACAAGAAGGCCTCGATCCTGGTCGGCACCCCGTCGAGCTGCGCGGTGGTCGGCTACTTCCTCAAGGACGAAGAAGGCTCGTTCCGCTCGAACCGGTTCTTCGCGCAGCTGCCCTCGGCGGTCGCCGGCAGCGGTGACGAGCGGCTGATCGTCTGGGCGTACGAGGCGGCCACGGTCGAGATCCGGATCCGCAAGACGGAGAAGCTGATCAAGCAGGCCGAGCTGAAGGCCGGCGGCTACCTCGAGCTGAACGCGGCGACCCTCGCGGGCCTCGGCAGCCAGGTGCTGGAGATCAAGTCGACCGGCGCGAAGGTCGCCGCGCAGGTCTATTACGACGAAGGGTTCATCGTCCCCGCTTCCAACGGCCGCGGCTCGGGCAAGGACTTCTTCGTCTACGCCGGCGCGATCACCAACGGCGTCAACGACGTGAACGTCATCTCCCAGATGCTCGACGCGAAGGTGAAGCTGACCGACATCGACAGCGGGAAGGTGATCTTCGAGGGCGTGGTGAAGAAGGGCGGCATCCACTCCGAGACGCTGAGCAAGAAGCACGTGCGCGTGCAGTCGGACGTGCCGGTCGAGGTGGTGGTCGCCGGGTTCAAGCACTACCAGGGCGGCTACGCCGAGCATCACTTCGGCACCGGGCTCGAGGGCGGGGGGATCGAGAACGACTTCCTCGTCACCACCTCGGGCGAGCTGTGGCTGTTCTCGTACTTCGCCGAGAACCCGGTCACCGTCACCAATGCGCAGACTGGAGAGCAGATCTTCACCGGCTCGCTGAAGGCGGGCGCGGTGCGCGGGCTGACTCCGGGGTTCGGCCTCTTCAGCGTCAAGGCGCAGAAGGGGCTGAGCGTGATGGGCGGCGCCAGCTCGTGTGGGGCGGACTACTCGCCGGCCGCGGGGATGTTCGCGGTGGACGACGCGATGTACGAGGTGATCGCGCAGGTGGCGGTCGAGCGGATCGAAGCGGCGCGGAAGAACGGCATCGTCCTCACCCCCGCCGCCGCGGCCGCCGCCCCGCTGAGCCAGCAGGAGTGGTCGAAGCACGGCCAGAAGGTGAAGGACCGCGGGTACCAGGGGATGTCGCTCGATGAAGCGAACGAGCGGCAGGCCGAGATCCAGAAGCAGTGATAATCGGACCTATCTGTCCTTTGAGTGTGGGGGAAAGCTCACCCTTCCCAAGGTGAAGGTCACGCGGGATCTTCAGCCCGGTTTTCGAGGGGCAAGCTCGGCCGGGACTGATCAAATGAAGACGTCGTACGTGTGGTGGGTGGTGGCGCTGGCCCTGGTGGGCTGTAACGGGACGGCAGGCGACCTGGTGGTGGGGGTCGGCGGTGGAGAAGGTGGCGGCGGCGCAGCGACCGGGACTGGCGGCGGTGCAGCGACCGGAACCGGCGGCGGTGCAGCGACCGGAACCGGCGGCGGCGCGGCAGGCGGCACTGGCGGCGCGATCGGAACTGGCGGCGGAGCAGCGACTGGAACCGGCGGCGGAGCAGCGACTGGAACTGGCGGCGGCGCAGCGACTGGAACCGGCGGCGGCGCAGCGGCTGGAACTGGCGGCGGCGCAGCGGCTGGAACTGGCGGCGGCGCAGCGACTGGAACCGGCGGCGGCACCGGCGGCGGCACGGCAGGCGGAGCGGGCGGCGGCGGAGCAGTCGTCCCCGGCCTCCCGATCACTCCCGGCAATCCAGGCCCCGCCGACGTCCGACTCGACGTGCGCTCGGATCAGGCGGTGCGTGCGATCTCCCCGCTGATCTACGGCACCAACGGCGCGCCGAACGTCGCCCAGAACCGCTTCGGCGTCCTCCGGCTCGGCGGCAACCGCCTCACCGCGTACAACTGGGAGAACAACGCCTCGAACGCGGGCAGCGACTACAACCACCAGAACGACGGCTTCCTCTCGACCAGCAACACCCCCGGCGATCCGGTCACCGCGCTGATCACCCAGGCCACTTCGATCAACGTCCCGGCGCTGATCACGATCCCGATCATCGACTACGTCGCGGCCGACAAGAACGGCGGCGGCGACGTGCGCAGTTCCCCCAACTACCTCACCACCCGCTTCAAGCAGAACCGGGCGCTCAAGGGCGCGCCGCTATCCGCCGCTCCGGACGTGACCGACGGCTTCGTGAATCAGGACGAGTTCGTCTCGTGGATCAAGACCACCCAGCCGACCGCGAAGGTCCTCTTCTCGCTCGACAACGAGCCGGACCTCTGGAGCAGCACCCACCCCGCGATCCACCCGATCCCGGTGGGCTACGACGAGCTGGTCGCCCGCAACATCTCCTACGCGAAGATGGTGAAGAGCGTCTGGCCCGGCGCAGAAGTCTGCGGCTTCGTCAGCTACGGGTGGAATGGCTACACCTGGCTGCAGGGCGCGCCCGACCAGGGCACCAAGGGCGACTTCACCAACTACTACCTGGACAAGATGAAGGCCGCCGAGCTCGCCGAGGGCAAGCGGCTGATCGACTACCTCGATCTCCACTGGTACCCAGAGGCGCAGGGCGGGGGCGTGCGCGTCATCGAGGCCTCCACCGCCGCCGCGGTGGTCACCGCGCGGGTCCAGGCCGCCCGTTCGCTCTGGGACGCCAGCTACACCGAGAGCAGCTGGATCACCCAGACGCTCGGCCAGCCGATCAACCTGATCCGCCGGATGAGGGACAAGATCGCCGCCCACTATCCGGGGACCAAGCTCGCCTTCACCGAGTGGAACTACGGGGCCGGCGGTCACATCAGCGCCGCGGTCGCCACCGCCGACGTGCTCGGGATCTTCGGTCGCGAGGGCGTCGAGCTGGCCAACTTCTGGGAGCTCACCAACAACGAGACGTTTGCCTACGCCGCGTTCCGCGCGTTTCGGAACTACGACGGAGCGGGCGCCCAGTTCGGCGACACCTCGATCTCCGCCGTCAGCAGTGACCCGGCCACCGCCAGCATCTACGCCAGCACCGACGCGGCGAGCTCCTCGCGGGTGGTGCTGATCGCGATCAACAAGAGCACGAGCGCGAAGACCGCCGGCGTCACCGTGGCGCACCCGACCGCGTTCACCCGGCTGAAGGTCTTCACCCTGGCTGGCACCACCGCCCAGGTGGTGGCGGCGCCCGACGTGACCGCGGCGGCGACCAACGCCTTCCACCTCACCCTCCCGCCGCTCTCGGTGCAGGTGCTGGTGCCGGCACCCTGACCCCCGCAACGCAGCAGGCGAGGTCAGGCCCCGCGGGCCACCCAGCGGGTGATGTCGAACGTGGTGACCATGCCCACCAGCTGCGCGTTCTCGTCGACCACCGGGACGCGGTGGATGCGACGCTTGACCATCAGCTCCGAGGTCTCGCTGATGGTGGCGGTCGGCAACACCACGAGCGGGTTGGAGGTCATCACGTCGGCGACGGTGCTGGTGGCGAAGTTGCGGCCGTCGAAGAGCTCGCCGTGCTCGGAGACTCTGCTCCCGGCGACCTTCTGCCAGTGCACGCGGCCCTTGCCCGTGGATGAGACCTCGGTGCGATCGCAGGTACAGATCACGTCGTAGTCGTCGAAGATGAGGTCAGACTTGGAGACGATGCCGACGGGTCGGCCGGTCTCGTCGACCACCGGCGCGCCGCCGATGTTCTCGTCTGCCAGCAGGCGGATCAGCGCGCACAGGGGCAGCCTGGGGGTGACGCTGATCACCCGGCTGCTCATGATCGTCGAGATGAGGGGCATGAAGGCCCAGCTGACCATCATTCGCTCACAGGGCGCTACCGACCGGAGCGCGCTGAAGAGCTAGCCCTTCGCCTCGAACGATCTCAGCTGTCCGGTGGTCTTGTACTTTCCGAGCGCGTTGGCGCCGTCGCACTGCAGCCGGCCCTTCGCGTCTGGGTAGAGCTTGATCTCTTTCCCGGTCCCCGGATCGCTCGCCCAATAGAAGGGCTTGTCTTGCTCGTCGACGTCTTTCCGGGTGACGCAGATCCAGTGGTCGGTTCCCGCCGGGCCGCCGTTGCTTCCCTGCTTGTAGTCGACCCCCACCACCACCGGCTTTCCCGCGTCGAGCTGGGCGTCGATCGTGTCCAGGCTCCATTTCTCGCGGTTCACCTTCAGCCCGCGCGCCGCTCCCGCCTTGTCCCAGTCGAGCGCGTCGCCCGAGTAGCCCTTGTGCTTGTCGAGGTGGGCGTCGAGCTCGCGGGGCGTCAGCGGCTGGTCGGAGATCTTGCTGATCGCCATTGCCACCGAGGTCATCGCACAGCCCGCCTGGGCGATCGTGCGCTCGCGGCCGAGCATGAGGCCACCCCACGAAGGGTCGCTCTGCTTGAAGATCGGCGTTCCATCGGCGGACTTCGGGTAGCTGGAGGCCGCCGGAAAAGACGGAGGAGGTCGCGCCGCGCCGCGCGCCTGGGGCGTCCACCCCGCCGGCCGAGCGGTGGCGTCGCGAGGAGCAGGCGCCGGGAGCGGCCGGGGGCCCGCCGCCGGGCGAGCGGGTGCAGGAGCCTGGGTCGAAGGTGCGCCGATTCTCGAAGGCATCGGCCCGCAGCCTAGCTCAGCCGCGGTACGTCCAGTGCCAGGGCTCGCCGCCCACGTCATTGACGAAGCCGAAGCGCCGCGCGTTGTTCGACAGCCACCGGTACGCCGACGACGAGTAGCCCGCGCCGTTGGTGCTGACGTCGACCGACACGCCGCCCTGGTGGTTGCTGTACCCGGGGCGCGCCGCGAGGTTGCCGCGGCCCGACTGGTACAGCTGGTAGAGGTAGCGCTGCTGCTCCATCGTGCGGAAGCCCGAGACCGCCGTCAGGCTGACGCCGGCCGCGCGGGCCGAGGCCTTCATCCGGTTGAACGCATTGGCCGCGTCGGTGCGCAGCGTCTTCCCGTTGCCGATGCTCGAGACGGTGATGCTGCGCGGTACGCCATTGACGTAGCCGTTGACCCGCGAGCCGCCTCCCGAGGGGGCAGGGTGGTTCACCGGGCCAGACTGGAAGTCGCTGACCCCGTCGTAGAACTTCCGGGCGCTCGAGCCGAACAGCTTGCTGCTGGTGTTCGGCCCGACGATGCCGTCGGCCGAGAGGCCGCGCGCCCGCTGGTAGGCCCGCACCGCGGCGAGGGTCCTGGGGCCGAACACCCCGTCCGCGCTGCCGGGGTTGAAGCCGCGCGACGCGAGGGTCCGCTGCAGGCGGGAGACATCTGAACCGCGGGTGCCGACGTTGAGCATGGTGTTCTCCGGGGTAGACCCCCTGATTGTCGGCACCTCGCCCACCTCGTCTTTCCCACCGGCTGGCAACCGCGTTGACAATCCCGGGCCATTTTCCGGGGGATTTTCGGCGCGCCTCGCCTGTGGGTCGATTCCGCGATAGGCGGGAGAGATGCTCCGAACCGCCGCCGCCGCGACGCTGCTCCTCCTCTTCGCCGCCTGCACCACGCCCGGCCAGACCGAGGCCTGCAAGGCTTCGGCTCGGTGCGAGGCCTCGCTGGCCTTGAAGACCGGCACCCTCGGAACCGAGGCGCTGCACGGACCCAACGGCAGCTGCTGGACGGATCCGATCAGCGCGGCTGCTTGCGACACCGACTGCAAGAACGGGCTCGCGGCGGCGCAGCAGGACTCCGCCACCAACAAGCTCCCCGGTTGCGAGCCGGGCGGGATCCCGTTCGACGGCGGCACCCTCTGCGCGAGCAGCAACGGCGGCTGCGCCACCGAGGCGAGCTGCCTCGAGACCAACGGCAGCGTCAGCTGCACCTGCAACCCGGGCTTCACCGGCAACGGGATGACCTGCGCCGACCTCGACGAGTGCCTCACCGGCAATGGCGGCTGTCCCGCCAGCGCGACCTGCACCAACCTGCCCGGCAGCAGGACGTGCGCCTGCAACGCCCCCTTCGTCGGTGACGGCGGCACCTGCGAGGTTCCGAGCCCGGTTCCGACGCTGACCCGCCTCTCGCGCGTCGGCATTCCCGCGGGCGCCGGGCAGACCACGCTGGTGCTCACCGGCACCAACTTCGCCCCCAACGGCACGGTGCAGTTCGGCGGGGTCACGCTCTTCGCCAGCGTCACGATGGGCACCACCGCCACCTGCACCATCCCGACCAGCAGCCTGACCACCGCTGGGCCGCGCCAGGTGACGTTCGTGAATCCCGCTCCGGGCGGCGGCGCGTCGAACGCGCTGACCTTCAACGTGCTGGTCGACGCGCCGACGATCTTGTTCAGCGGGTCGCTCGCGCCGGCGCTCGCGGTGGATGCCACCGACGTCTACTTTGCCGGCTCCGACGCGGGCACCCCGTACACGGTGAGCCGGATGCCGAAGGCCGGCGGGGCGATCACCGCGCTGGCGCCGGCGCAGCGCAACGCCGCCGAGCTGTTCGTCGACGCCGCCGCCGTCTACTGGTGCCACACCGGCGACATTCAGCTGGCGGGGGGCTTCGTTCGCCGGGTGGGCCTCACCGGGGGCGCGGTCACCACGATGGCGAGCGAGCCCACCGGCTTGAAGGGAATGACGGTCGACGCGACCAACGCGTACTTCGTCGACAACGCCGCCAACCTGAAGAGGGTGGGGCTCGCCTCGGCCACTCCGACCACGATCGGCTCTGGCTATGGCGCGCCGCAGACGGCGCTGTTCTTCGACAACGACGCGACCCAGCTCTACTTCGGTCAGTCGTACTTCTCGAGCATCGGGCTGTGGCACGCCCCGAAAACGGGCGGCTCGCCGATCGGCTACTCACTCACCGGGCGCAACGTGGCGGTCGACGCGACCGACCTGTACTTCATCACCTACGTCGGGCCGCAGCCGACCACCCTGCAGAAGATGCCGAAGGCGGGCGGGACTGCGACCACCCTCTTCGTCGGGCTGCTGAACCCCACCGATCTCGCCGTCGACGCGAGCGGCGTCTACGTCTCGGACTCCAACGGGATCCACCACCTGTCGAAGTCGGGCGGGGGCCTCACCACCCTCACCACCCGCGCGGCGAGCGCGCTCGCGCTCGACTCCAGCGCGGTGTACTTCGTCGGCCTCGGGCCTTCGGTCATCGGGCGAATCGCCAAGCAGGGCACGGCGAGCATCGCGTCGATCAGCCCGCAGTCGGCCAACGTCGGCAGCCCCGACGTCACCCTCACCGTCACCCTGTCCAGCGCGCCGGTCGCGGGGGCGGTCGTCTCGGCCAACGCAACCGCGCTCGTCACCACCGGCCAGACCGCGGTGCTGCCCGCCAGCTTCCTCACCACCGCCGGCACGGTCGCGATCACCGTCACCAACCCGGCTGCGGGGCCCTCGGCGCCGGTGCTGTTCACCGTCAACAACCTGGTGCCCACGCTGACTGCGATCAACCCGACCAACGTCGATCAGTACTCGGGCAACACGGGGATCGCGCTCACCGGCACCAACCTCGCCTCCGGCGGCAAGGCGTTCCTCGGCGCCACCGAGCTGGCGACGATCGTCGGCTCCGCGACCTCGGCCACCGCCACGATTCCGAGCGCTCACCTTCGTCAACCCCGCTCCGGGCGGCGGCGCCAGCACTGCCCAGACCTTCACCATCAACCCGGTGGCGGGGAATCCGCTGCCGATCGTGACCGTGAACGTGAGCCCTGCCGAGGTGCGGGTCGGCTCCAGCGGGCTCTATCTGCAGATCTCCGTCGATCCGGCCAGCGCCCTCGCCTCGACCGAGGTCCTCAACGGCCTCACTGCCCTGCCGACCGACACCCGCCAGCGGGCCAGCGGCATCCTGCTCGCCTACCTCGCCAACGTCGGCCCGGCCGGGATGATCGACGTCAACGTCTCGAACCCGGCGCCCGGCGGCGGCCGGACCTTCGCAGGCGGCATCACCGTGCTCACGACCGGCAATGCGCTCCCCGCCGTGACCGCGATGACTCCGAGCCTCGCCGCCGCCGGCGCCGCCGACACCACGGTCACCCTCGACGGCACCAACTTCGTCACCGGTGGCAAGGTCGTCATCCGCAGCTTCCCGAACCAGGTGACGCTCACCCCCGGAGCTGTCAGCGCGACCCAGGTGACCTTCACGCTGCCCGCGGCGCAGCTGACCACCGCGGCGAGCTTCAGCGTCGTCTACGTCAATCCGACTCCGGGCGGCGGCAACAGCGCGGCCCAGACGTTCACCGTCCAGTAGGGAAACACCGGAGGGCAACCCGCGCTTGAAGTTGCCGGGCGCACGCCGGGCGTTAAACGTATCGGCAGCGGCGGCCACCGCCTCAAGCGCCCCGCGTCGAACCAGACGGCCGCGGTGTTCCTCCGCACCTGCGCGACTGATCGCGCGAGGAGGACGCATGCCCGCATGGAAAGAACAGGTCGCTCTCGTGACAGGAGCGAGCTCAGGAATAGGCCGGGCGGCCGCGCTCGCGTTCGCCAGCGAGGGCGCGCGCGTCGTCGCGGCGGATCTCCTCGAGAAGGAAGGCGAAGAGACGCTCCGGCTGATCAAGGCTCGGGGGGGCGAGGGGATCTTCGTGCCGACGAACGTCTCCAGCCCCGCCGAGGTGGCCCGGCTGGTCGGCCGCGCTGTCGAGACGTACGGCCGGCTGGACTTCGCGTTCAACAACGCGGGCGTCGAAGGTGAGCTGGCCACGACCGCCGACTGCACGGAAGAGAACTGGGACCGGACGATCGACATCAACCTCAAGGGGGTCTGGCTGTGCATGAAGCACGAGCTGCCGAAGATGCTCGAGCGCAAGCGCGGCGCGATCGTCAACTGCTCGTCGGTCGCGGGGCTGATCGGGTTTCCCCAGTTGCCGGCCTACGTGGCGAGCAAGCATGGCATCGTCGGGCTGACCCGCGCCGCCGCCCTCGAGTACGCGAAGCTGGGGATCCGGATCAACGCCGTCTGCCCGGGGGTAATCCGGACCGCGATGGTCGACCGGCTGATCGCCGCCCATCCGGAGATGGAGGCGGCGCTGGTGGGGGGAGAGCCGATCGGTCGAGCCGGTATCGGACTCCGCGTCGTTCGTGACCGGGCAGGCCCTGGCGGTGGACGGGGGCTGGGTGGCCCAGTAGCGCCACTGGTGTGCTCGGTGGACAGAGCCTGCGCGACCTCGCGGCCGCTTCGGCCCGTCAGGGGATCAACCGCTGGACCTTCTCGATCAGCGCGTCGATCTCGAACGGCTTCTCCAGCCAGGCTTTGGCGCCAAGCTGCGCCGCGGATCTCTCGACCTCGGACGAAGCGGAGACCAGGATCACCGGTGGCTGGACGCTGCGGCGCTGACGCAGCTGTTCGATGAACTGTGCGCCGCTCATCACGGGCATCCGCAGGTCGAGCAAGATGACGTCGGGGAGGACCTCGTCGATCGACTCCAGCGCGCGCCGGCCGTTGGCGGCTTCCCGCACCTGACATCCGCTCATCTCCAGCGCCTGGACGATGGTCTCGCGCAGATCCTCGTCGTCCTCGACCAC
>JAGSPQ010000032.1 GCA_018262385.1 Myxococcaceae bacterium
CCCTCGCCCTGGCCGAAAAGGAGCGCGATCACTCCGTTGCTGGCGAACTTCTCGCGGTTGGCGGCCCCGCTGGCGCCGAAGAAGTACTCGGTGCGGTTGTCCTTGTAGCCCTGGCGCGGCCCGCCGCCGTTGCAGACGTTGAGGCTGCTCGAGTTCCCCACCGGGATCTGCCACAGCACCCACCGCTTGCCGGCCTTGAGGTTCCACAGGCGCAGCCACTCGGCGTACCGGTTGAAGCTCTTCGAGGTCACCGACGCGGTGCTCGAGGGATCCCACCAGCGGTTCTCACCGCGCACCAACTGGTAGTAGTCGGCGTCGCGATCGAGCGGGTCGCCGACCAGCACGTCGTACGTCTCGCCGGTCTGGTTGGCGGCGATCCCGAGCTTCGACAAGAACCCGTACACGCTGTCGACGTGCGGCTGCAGCGGCTCGGTCACCGACGCGTGGAACAGATCGAGGCCCGACTCCCAGCCCGAGACGTGAATCCCGAGCACCACCTTGGTGGCGCCCACCGACTTTCGCAGCTGGAGGAACGCCATCCCCCACCCGGCGACGGTGTTCGGCAGCCCCGCCAGCTCCGGGAGCCCGGTCGCCGCGACGGCCGCGTAGGCGTTCGGGTTCCGCCCCGACTGCTGCTCGAGGAAGGCGTAGCCGTCGGCCTCGAGCAGGATCATCACCGGCTGGTTGAAGTCCTTCGCGCGCTGCATCAGCAGCTTGAAGACGCCGAAGTAGCTGCGCATCGTCGTGGCGTTCTGCGCCTTGGCGTAGAACTGGTCCTCGCCGCCGCCCGGCTCGCCCTGCATCTGGTAGTAGGCGATCGCGGGAATCTGCCCCTGCGCCGCGGTCTCCTGCAGGTACTGAAGGCCCCACGAGCCGTCCGCCGTGCCCCAGCCCCAGTTGTTCACCCAGCCCTTGGTGAAGTAGCGGTACCGGACGTCCCACGGCGCCCCGCTGTTCTTCATCCAGGTCGCCCCGGTGTCCTCGAACAACCCGACCTCCAGCCGCGCGGGAAGCCCCGCCGGGATGCTGCCCGCCGGAGCGCCGACCAGCAGGTGCTCGGCCTGGGTCAGCGCCGGATCCTCGGCCACTCCGGTACACGCCATCGACGCGAGCAAACCACCGCACATGAGAAGGAGCTTCCGCATGGCAAACCTCCGGCTTCCGCGCCCGGGAGTGGGTACGGGTCGTTCTTCAGGCCACCGCGCTGTCAGTACCCGTCCTGCGCCGCGCGAATGAGCGCGCCACCTGGTGGGACCGCTTGGGGACCAGCAAACCGCGTTGGCTGGTTCTCGGGTGCTCTCGAGGCTTCCAGTCCGCTTTCACCTGCTCAGACCCGGCTCCTCGCCTGCGTCACCGGGCCTGCTGCAACGGGGTGAGAAGTAATGCAGCAGGGATCCAATTGCATTGTGTTTCTTTGCCCACGTTGCGCCCACTTGCGCACACGAAGGTTTGTACTCAAACCTTTTCTCGCTCTGAGGGCGCCCTGAATTCGGGGCCGAAAAGCTTTGGACTCAAAGCATCTCGACTAGAGAACGGAAGAAAAATTAATCCCCGGCACCAGGCTCCACCCCGGCGCGTTCAGCCCGTAGAAGACGCTGAGGTAAGGAGAGATCGCCTGCTTGCCGAAGAAGATCGTCAGGCCCGGGCCGGCGCCGAGGAAGAAGAGCGCGTGGGCGAAGTCGGTGCCTGCCTGGTCGTGAATCAGCGTCAGGTTCAGGTCGACTCCGAGCCGATCGCCCAGCGGGAAGTCCACCGCCAGGCTGAGCACCAGCCCCCCGCGCAGCTGATCGGGAGACCACTCGAGCGCCAGCGAGGGGATCAGCACCGCGTGCGGCACCACGAAGGCCAGCGAGCCGCCGGCGTAGAGGTACAGGCCCGCGTGCTGCGGGGGCGGCAGCGCGACCACCTCGATCGCTCCGGCGTTGAGCGCGAAGTCGGCCGAGTGGGCCACCGGCGCGAACGCCAGCGCGATCAGCACGAAGAGGCGTCGAGTCACATCGAGGCGCCGGTCTTCCGGGCCACCTCGCGCAGCGCATCCCAGGTGGGCCGGATCCGGACGCCCAGGTCGGTGAGCTGGGCCGGGAAGTCGGCGAACGGCCCGAAGTCGCCGAGGAACTCGAAGTGCGTCTGCCCGTTGAGATCGACCGGCGGCAGCAGCGCCTCGCTGGTGCCGTTGAACTCGGTCAGCCGGTAGCCGCGGATCCGCACCAGCCCGGCGTCGAGCGTGGGGTCCACCCGCAGCCAGCGCCCGCCCAGCCACACCGCCGCCAGCCCGTGGAAGGCGATGATCCCGTTGGGCAGCACCGAGGCGAAGCGGGTGTCGAGCAGCTTGTGATCCCGGATGTGCTGGAAGCAGATCGCGGAGGGAATCCCGGCCGCCCGGCACAGCGCCACCAGCACCACCGCCTTCTGCTGACAGAATCCCTTCCCCCGCTGGAGGGTGGTGCTCGCCCGCCACGCGTCGCGGCTGTCGAGCTTCGGAGTGAAGTCGTAGCGCAGCGAGTCGCGCACGAACCCGAACAGCTGCCGGGCGCGATCGCCCTCGGTCTTGCCGTTCGCCACCCGCCGCGCCCGGTCGACGATCGCCGGGTGGGTCGAGTCGATCACGTCGGTCGGGGCGAGGCACGCCTCGGGGCCGACCTCGGGTGCTGGCAGCACGACGCCCTCGGCGAGCGGAATCGCGAAGGTCAGAACGCCTCCTCGGGCACATCGAGCAGCTCGAGCGTCCCGCTCTCCACCAGCTTCCGGGTCAGGGTCAGCCCGGGCAGCACGTTGTCCGCGTACCAGCGCGCGGCGGCGATCTTCCCGGTGTAGAAGTTCTTGTCCTCGGCCGAGGCCGCCGGAAGCCTGGCGTGCGCGACCGCCGAGTGGCGGATCAGCAGCCAGCCGATCACCAACTCGGCGAGCGCGGCGAGGATCCGGTTGCCCTGGAAACCCACGTGGTACGCCGACTCGCCCAGCTTGCCGAGCATCGCTCCGAACAGGCCCTCGACGTCGGCGAGCCCGCGGGCGAGCTTCTCGCGCTCGTGGGCCATCGGGTCGCCTCCCTCTTTGGAGTCGAGCGTGGCGCGCACCCGACCCAGCAGCCCCTGGAGCGTCTCGCCCCCATCGCGGGCGATCTTCCGGAACACCAGGTCGAGCGCCTGGATGTGGGTGGTGCCCTCGTAGAGCGAGTCGATCTTCTGATCGCGCACGTACTGCTCGATTGGGAAGTCCTGGCAGTAGCCCGCGCCGCCGAAGCACTGCAGCGCGACCCCGAGCATCTCGTAGGCCTTCTCCGAGCTGTAGCCCTTCACCAGCGGCAGCAGCAGATCGTTGAGCTTGTCGAGAGCGGTGGCCCGCGCGTCGCCGTGGCCCCCGAGGATCTCGACCTGGTCCTGGATCGAGGCGGTGAAGAGGATCAGCGCCCTCAGGCCTTCCGCGTTGGCCTTCATCGCCATCAGCATCCGGCGCACGTCGGGGTGGCTGATGATCCGCACCCGGGGCGCGGTCTTGTCGGCGGCCTTGAGCAGGTCGGCGCCCTGCACCCGTTCTTTCGTGTAGGCGAGCGCGTTCAAGTACCCGGTCGACAGCGTCGCCATCGACTTGATCCCGACCGCCATCCGGGCGTGCTCGATGACGTGGAACATCTGGCGAATGCCCTCGTGCACCTCGCCCACCAGCAGCCCACGGGCAGGCACGTCGGCGCCGAAGGTCATCTCGCAGGTCGCCGAGGCCTTGATCCCCATCTTCTTCTCGAGGGCGGTGGCGTAGGCGCCGTTGCGCTCCTTGGTCGTCTTGCCGTTCTCGTCGACCCAGAACTTCGGGACGATGAACATCGACAGGCCCTTGGTCCCCGGCCCGGCGCCTTCCGGCCGCGCGAGCACCAGGTGGATGATGTTCTCGGGGAAGTCGAAGTCGCCGTTGGTGATGAAGCGCTTGGTGCCTTCGATCTCCCAGACTCCATTTCCGACCGGGCGGGCCCTGGTGCGGCCGGCGCCGACGTCGCTGCCGGCGTCGGGCTCGGTGAGCACCATCGTGCCGCCCCAGGCCTGCTCGACGATCGGCTTCACGAACCGCTTCTTCTGCGCCTCGGTGCCGAGCCGATCGATCGTCCGCGCGATCACCGGGCCGAACAGGTAGTAGCCGAGCGCGGGGTTGGCGCCCGAGGTCATCTCGAACTGCGCGTAGCCGATCGTCGGCGGCGCCCCGACCCCGCCCAGCGCCTCGGGCAGCGGCAGGCGATCCCAGCCGGCTTCGTAGACGGCGGCGAGATCCTTCTTCAGCGACGCCGGCAGCGTCACCGTCCCCTTCCCGTCGAACTTCAGCCCCTCGCGATCCGCGTCGGCGAAGCTGGAGTCGAGCTGGGTGCGGGCGAACACGTCGAACGCCTTGAGCGTGTCGCGCGCGGTCTGCTCGTCGAGCGAGGTGAACGGCCCCTTGCCGAGCGTCTGATTGCCGACGTCGAGGAACTCGAAGAGGTTGAAGAGGATGTCGCGGAGATTCGACTTGTAGTGGTGGGTGGCGGAGCTCACGGCGGCGGAAGGTATCAGCCCTCGCGCTCGCCGAGGTCCTCGAACGCGCCCGAAGCCGAAGGTTTCAGCGGCACCACCCGGACCACCGCCTGACACGGCAGCGGGCCGTAGTGGTGGGGGAAGCGCTGCCCCGGCTCGCCCTCCTCGTACCTGAGCGCCCCGGGCAGCCGCGCCTCGTCGACGTGCAGCAGCAGCAGATCGGTGCGCCCGGCGAAGAAGCGGTTGGCGGTGCCCAGCACCTGGGCCCGGGTCGAGAGGTGGACGAAGCCTTCGGCGCCCAGGCTCGCCGGCCGGTGCTCGCCCGCTGCAATTGCCAGCGCCCACCCCGCCGCGTCGACGAGGTGGAAGATCACCGACCGTTCGACATGAACACCGTGTACGGGGTGCAGGCCGGGACGCTGCTGGCGGTGCGGAAGACCTTCACGATGTAGTCCGCCTCGTCCGAAGTGCCGAAGCTGCCGTCCTTCTCGAAGTAGCCGTTCGACGGGCAGGCCTCGTTGGTGAAGAAGCAGTCGTTCTCGTGGCTGCCGACGTTGTTCCGGTAGACGCACATCTGGATCCCGGGGTCGGTGCTCGAGAGCCGGACCTTCACCTTGTAGTCGTCGGTGAGGAACTGGGTCGCGTCCTCACCGTAGAAGCGCAGCAGGTCGACGTCGGTGGCGGTGGGGATGATCCCGGTGTGGGTGGTCTGGGCGTGATCGGTGTCCTTCAGCTGGCCGAGGTAGAGCGAGTCGGCGCAGAACGCGCCCGGGTCGGTGCCGACCTCTTTGCACTCGCAGCCGTTCGCGGCTGCCTTGTCGGTGTCGTAGAAGCCGGGGTTGCAGCTGCCGACCTTGCACGAGCCGCTCTGGCAGTCGGGCGCGCCGTTGGCGATCGGACAGCCGGCCGAGCAGCTGCCGACCTTGGCGGTGAGCGCGACCTCGGCGAACGGAGTGACCGGATCGTCACTCTCGATCGACACGAACCCGCCGAACGACGAGGCCGAGGCGGCGCTGAGCTCGACATCGAAGGCGACCCGCTGGTCGCGCTTGAGCTGCAGCGGCAGCGCCGGCTTGCCGACGAGGGTGAAGTTGATGCTGCTGCCGGCGACGAAGGTCAGGTTCTTCACCGTCAGGGTGCCGTAGCCGGTGTTCTTCAGCTCGATCGTCTTGTTCACCACCCAGCCCATCGGCACGGTGCCGAAGTCGATCGTCGTCGGGTTGGGGCTCACCTTCGGCTCGGTGATCGTCCCCTTCACCATCATCGTCCGGCTGCCCGAGCCCGGCTCGTTGGTGAGGAAGTTCACCGTCGCGTTCATCTCGCCCGGGGTAGTGCCCTTCAGCTGCAGCGTCATCGGGAAGCGCGCCAGCGGGGAGATGGTCAGCGGCACCCCGGCGTCGAAGCCCATCGTGAGGTTGCCGGTGGTGTCGTTCGAGCTGACGCTGTCGATCCTCAAGCCCAGCCCACCCTGGTTGAGCAGCTGCACCTGCAGGGTGCGCGAGCCGCCCTTCACCACTTCTCCGAAGTCGATCTGGGTGTCCGGCTCGACCGCCAGCAGGGGCGCGGTGAGGCTGGTGCCTTCGACCTTCACGAAGGTGTTCGCCACCCCGGGAGAGGCGACCTGCACCTCGATCAGCGCGCTCAAGAACCCTTCGGTGGTCGGCGACCAGGTCACCGGCACGTCGAGGCCCGCGTCGGCGGCGAGCGAGTGAATCGCCGGCAGCTTCGCGGTCAGCGGCGCGGCGCCGGCGTCGATCCCCGACACCTCGAGCACCACGTTGCCAAAGCCGGTGTTGGAGACCTTGAGCGGCACCGTCTTGGTCATTCCGCGCTCGACCACTCCGAACGACAGCAGCGAGGGGTTGACGGTCAGCACCGGCTCCCCGACCAGCCGGCGGACGAGGGGGACCACCAGCTCTCCGGGCTCGAGGCGCAGCGGCGACTCTTCGGCCGAGGCGTCGGTGAAGGTCAGCCGCAGCTCGCCGACTCCCGCCAGCGGCGCGCCCTTCGGGGTGTAGGTGACGTCGACGTTGAAGGTGGTGCCCGAGCCGACGATGAACGGCGGCTTCTCGGTGGTGGTGAAGCTGAAGTCGCTGGCGGCGGTGCCGGTGAGCAGGATCCGCTTGATCGCCACCCGGCGATCGCCGCTGACGGTGATGCGGGTGGTGACCGACTCGTCGCAGCCCGGGGTGACGCAGGTGTAGGCCAGCCGCGCCGGCTCGGCGTAGAGCCCGGCGGGGCGCACCGGCCCGGTCGGCGCCGGCGGCCTGGTCGGCCCGCACCCGGCCGCGAGGGCCAGCAGCACCAGCAGCGAAGGTCGCAGGGGAACGCTCACGAGGATCCTCACTTGGCGGTGAAGACGCCGTTGAGGCGCTCCAGATCCATCGCGTAGATGCTGTCTCCGCGCTTGGCGAGGTTGACGGTCTTCTCCTTGATCATCATCCCGTTGACGTAGGCGCGGACGGTGGCGTTCGAGTTCTTGTTCGACAGGCAGACCTGCGCCACCAGCTTGCCGACGTCTTCCCCGTTGACCGGAATGGTGCCGCCCGAGAGGTAGCCGATCAGCACCTCGGTCGAGATCCCCAGCAGGCCGGCGAGCAGCCCGGTCGGAATCGAGGCGCAGCTCTCGACGTACTGGAGCATCACCCGGTAGGTGCCGTCGGTGGTCGCGTCGGCGAGCACGATCCGCTCGGGCTCTTCCTTCGGCGCGAACGCCAGCCACGAGGGCTTGCCGTAGGTGCCCCAGTTCATCGGGCTGGGCGTCTGCTTGTTGCAGATGTACCCGAAGGGGTGCTCGAGGGTCATGTCGACGTTGCGCACGTCGTTGTCGAACACGCTGTCGGTGCCGTTCTCGTAGACCATCTCGAGCTTCACCACCTGCGGGCCGGCGCCGGCGACTCCGTTGGCGGTGACCGGGATGGTGACCGACGGCTTCGACGGATCGTTGGTGGTGAGGTTGAGCAGCCCGGTGACCGGGCCGACCGCGGTGGCGGTGAAGCCGACCTGGATGTCGATGAACGCGCCGGCGGCGATCGCCGGAATCACCGTCGGGCTGGTGAAGAGATCGGTATTCGGGTTGGTGCCGCCCCACTTCAGCTGCGCCTGCAGCGGCGCGCCGCCCATGTTGGTGAGGGTGAGGGTGGAGAGGTTGGTCGCTCCGAGCGGCACGTTGCCTAGGTTGATCGACGCCGGGTTGTAGGTCAGCTGCGGCGGGGTCTCGGAGTTGCCGGTCAGCGGCACCTTGATCGTGCCGTGGTTGGTGACGACCAGCAGCTCGATCGCGTGCTTGGCGGTCGTGCGCGGGGTGTAGCGCAGCTCGAGCGGCAGCAGCGCCTGGTTGTCGGCCAGCACCGGCTTGAGCGACACCGGCCCGGCGAAGGGAGTGACGAAGGCGAAGTCCATCGTCGCCGGATCCGAGAAGGCGATCGTGTCGACGGTGATCGGCGCCACCCCGGTGCCCTGGTTGGTGATCTGGATGTTGCGGCTGCTCTGCCGGCCCATCGCGACGTAGCCGAAGTCGACCGGGTTGGGAGCGACCTGCAGCTTCGGGATCCCGAGGAAGTTCACCGACAGCGGCACCCGCAGCTCACTGAACTGCTTGTCGTCGCTCAAGATCTTGATCTCGTCGGCCAGCCGGCCCGGCTTGTCGGTGACGAAGCTGACGGTGAACTCGCGGCTGCGGCCGGGGAAGATCTCCATCGGGAAGGTGGCGGTGGTGAGGCTGCAGACGAACGGCGAGTCGATGCCCTTGCCGAGCGAGGCCTCGAACAGGGTCAGGGTGCAGTTGCCGATGTTGTGAATGGTGAGCTTCTGTTCCTGGGTCGACACGTCGAGCTCGCCGAACGAGATCGCGTACGGGTCGGGCTGGAGGATCGGGTTGCCGGAGACCACGTTGGTGCACGCCCGGGTGATCGCGGGGATGCAGCGGAAGTTCTCGCAGATCTCGCCCGGCGGGCAGGCCGAGTCTTCCCGGCAGGCGGTGTCGATCAGCTTGGGTCTTCCGCAAGAAACCGCGAGAAGGGCGGCGACGGCGCCCAGCAGGTGCAGAAAGGTGCGCATGGTATTCCCCTTACGAACGGGGTCCGACATAGCGGGCCCCCCGAGGGAGACACAAGGGGGCCCCCTACAACCTATCGGCTGTACTTTTTGGGGAGCCTTGTGCTGGGGGCCGTGAAACATTCGGCGCCCATGACCACTCTGCTCGCCCTGGCCGCCTTGTTCGTCGCCGGGGCCCCCCCGCCCGCGGCCGCTCCCCCGAAGCTCGATGGGCGGGCCGCGTTCGAGCAGCTGAAGAAGCTGGAGGGCAACTGGAAGGCGGAGAAAGAGGCGACCTGGCTGCAGCTGCGGGTGATCTCCAACGGCAGCGCGGTGCTCGAGACGATGACCGGCGCGGACCGGACGAAGATCGTGATGACCTCGGTCTACTCGCTCGACGGCAACGAGCTGGTGATGACCCACTACTGCGGCCAGGGGAACCAGCCGTTCATGAAGATGAAGACGGCGGTGCCGAACCTGCGCCTCGAGACGGTGCGGGTGACCAACCTCCCCGATCCGAAGGGCAACCACATGTCGGCGGTCACCTTCGTGGTGAAGGACGCCGACAACCTGACCCAGGAGTGGGACAACACCAGGGCCGGCACGGTGTCGAAGATCGTCTTCCCGTTCACCCGCGAGTACGCCAACACACTGAAGTAGCCAGGGGGTTACACCGATGAAGCGCAGCGCCGTCGTGATCAGCTTGTTGTGGGCCGCAGTCGCGTTTGCCTCGGGCGAGTGGAGGCAGATCGGCAAGGAGGGCGACTGGGGGAAGACCCGCGGCGGGGTGGTGATCGGCACCACCCTCTACACGATCGAGTCGGGCGGGCATCTGTACGCCACCGCGCTGCCCTCGGGTCAGTGGAAGAAGATCGGCGGAGCCGACTTCGCCAACACCCGGTTCATGGTCGCCAGCCCCGACGCGCTCTACACGATCGAGACCTCGGGGACCCTGTTCAAGATCAACCCCGCCAACGGGACCTGGGCGACGGTGGGCAAGGCCGGCGAGTGGGGAAACACGATCGCCGCTACGATCCACGCCGGCAAGCTCTACACGGTCGAGTCCTCGGGCGTCTTCTACGTCACCGATCTGGCGACCGGCGCCTGGAAGAAGCTCGGCAAGCCGGACTACCAGAACACGGTGGTGATCGTCAGCGCGGGCGACTCGCTGTTCACGATCGAGAAGGGCGGCAGCCTCTACAAGATCAACCCCACCACCGCGGCCTGGAAGCAAATCGGCAAGACCGGCGACTGGGGGCAGACGATCGCGCTCACCACCCTGAACGGAAAGCTGTTCACCGTCGAGAGCACCGGCGGGCTGTACGTCACCGACCCGAACACCGGGGCGTGGAAGATGCTGGGGAAGGAAGAGTTCGGCAACACCGCCTTCCTCTGGGGCGCGGGCAACATGCTCTACAGCGTCGAGACCGGCGGCACGCTGTACGGCATCACCCCGTAGGCAAGGGGCTCACTTCGACCGGTCGCGCAGGGTCTGCTCGATCGTCGCGATCCGGTCTTCCCGCTGCCGGACCTCGGCCTTCAGCCGCTGCAGCTCGAGCCGCAGATCCTCGGCCGGGTGGGCGTCGCCCCCTTCCGGAGCGAGGTCCCCGGCCCCGAAGTCGAACTGCGCCCGGGCGCCGTGCGCGCTGACCGCAGCCGCCGGAGGGCCGGGAGCGGCTGGAGGCGCAGGCGGTTCGAACACGTACCCGGCGGGCGGGCTCTCCTGGGCGAGGCCGTCGGCGGCCAGGGGGGCGAGCTGGGCGAGGGCCTGGCGCAGCCGATCGGCGGTGCGGCGCGGCATCGGCCCAAAGCTCATCGAGACTCCGGGGGCGAGGCCGAACTGCGCCGGGACCTCGCCGACGATCTGGCCAG
>JAGSPQ010000562.1 GCA_018262385.1 Myxococcaceae bacterium
GACCGAAGTGGCGACGAAGGGATCGGCCAAAAGGCCAAGCGAGGCAGATCAACCCAACCGATTTCTGGGGTTAGGGGTGGAGCACCACCTTGATGCAGCCCTGCCTCTTGTCCCGGAACATCCGGTAGGCCTCCGGCGCGTCCTCCAGCGCCAGCTCGTGGGTGATCACGAACGAGGGGTCGATCTCCCCGCTCTCGATCCGCTCCAGCAGCGGCCGCATGTAGCGCGGCACGTGGGTCTGCCCGGCCTTCATCGTCAGCCCCTTGCTGGTGAACGCGCCCAGCGGGAACTTTTCGTTGCAGCCGTCGTAGGCGCCGGGCACCGAGATCGACCCGCCCTTGCGGCAGCAGTAGACCGCCTGGCGCAGCGCGTGGGCGCGGTCGGTGGCGAGCTTGACCGCCGCCTTGGCGCGAACGAGCACCGCGTCGAAGCCGTTGGTGCCGTGCGCCTCGCAGCCCACCGCGTCGATGCAGCGATCGGGGCCGCGGCCGCCGGTCATCTGCTGCAGCCGCCCGTACACGTCCTCGTGGCCGAAGTGGATCGTCTCGGCGCCGCCTTTGTCGCGCGCCATTTGAAGCCGCTCGGGCACGTCGTCGATCGCGATCACCCGCCCGGCCTTCAGCATCCACGCGCTCTTGATCGTCAGCTGGGCCACCGCCCCGCAGCCCCAGATCGCCACCGTGTCGCCCGGCTCGATGTCCGCCCGCTCGGCCGCCATCCACCCGGTGGGGAAGATGTCCGAGAGGAAGAGCACCTTCTCGTCGGGCAGGTCGCTCTCGATCTTGATCGGGCCGACGTCGGCGAACGGCACCCGCAGGTACTCGGCCTGGCCGCCGGCGTACCCGCCGAGCAGGTGGGTGTGGCCCAGCAGCCCGCCCGGCGCGTGGCCCATCGCCCGCTCGGCGAGCCGCGCGTTGGGGTTCGAGTTGTCACAGAGCGAGAACAGCCCCTTCTTGCAGAAGAAGCACGCGCCGCACGAGACGGTGAAGGGGACCACCACCCGGTCTCCCTCTTTGAGCTTCTCCACCGCGTCGCCCACCTCGACCACGATCCCCATCGCCTCGTGGCCCAGCACGTCGCCCGAGTGCATCGTCGGCACGTGGCCTTCCATCAGCTGCAGATCCGACCCGCAGATCGCGGTCGAGGTGACCTTGATGATCACGTCGGTCGGCTGCTCGATCTTCGGGTCGGGCACGTTGTCGACCCGCACGTCTCCATGCCCGTGGTAGCAGAGCGCTTTCATGGTTGGCTCCTGTGACTAGTTGAGCTGGGCGGCGTGGTCGGTCTCGTCCCGCACCCGATCGCGCGGCGTGCCCTTCATCAATTCCTCGAACATCTGCCCCATCGCCTCGCCGAGGGCCTCGAGCGCGGGCCGGGACAGCGACACCCGGACGATCGGAAACAGCTCGTCCTCTTCCTCCTCCGCGTGGTGCGACAGCTGCTCCTGCAGGACTTTCACCTTGGCGTCGAAGTTTCCGTCTGGCGGCTGCAGGTCGAGCAGGTCGGCGAGGATCCGCCTGGCGGCGAGGTGCCCTTCGGCCGCTTCCTTCAGCAGGTCCTCCACCTCGCTTAGGCAAACCGCCGGGTAGAACAGCTTCTCTTCGATCGTGGCGTGCGCGGCGATTGCGTCGGCCAGCCGGTTGAAGATCGCCCGCCTCGAGGTGCGGCTCTCGGCCGACTCGTACTCCTCGAAGAGATCCTCGACTTCGTCGTGCTGGGCCCTGAGCAGGGTGATGGCGTCCATGGAGCCTCCGAAGGTGTCAGGGCGGGGAGTACAAGGTCCGTTCCACCGACCTTTCTGCGCGGCCCGCGTCAAATCTTCCCGGCAGACCCATTGCATCGGGACGCGCCGTGCGAATCCCGCTCATCGCGACCTACCGGCTCCAGCTCGGCCGCGCGTTCAATTTTGCGCAGGCGGCGGCCCGGGTGCCCTACCTGCGCAAGCTGGGGATCAGCCACCTCTACCTCTCTCCGGTGCTCGACGCGGCGACCGGCAGCCTCCACGGTTACGACGTGGTGAACCACACTCAGCTGGCGCCCGGCCTCGGCGGGGCAGAGGGGTTCGCCCAGCTGGTGAGCGCCGCGCACACCGTGGGGATCGGGATCGTGCTCGACCTGGTGCCCAACCACATGTCGATCGCCGACGAGCGCAACCGCTGGTGGTGGGACGTGCTGGAGAACGGGCCGTCGAGCCGCTGGGCGCACGCGTTCGACGTCGACTGGGATCCTCCCGAGCCGCGGCTGAAGAACGTGGTGCTGATGCCGGTGCTCGGCGATCACTTGAGCCAGGTGCTGCAGAGCAAGCAGCTGAAGCTCGAGCGGGACGGCGCGCGCTTCGTCGTCCGCTACTTCGAGCACCGCTTCCCGGTGGCGCCGCCCTCGCTGGGAGTGATGCTGCGCCACGCGGCGACCCGCTGCGACGAGCCGCGGCTGGGCTTCCTCGCCGACGCCTTCGCCGAGCTGCCGCCCCCCACCCGGGTCGATCCTGCGAGCGTCGAGCGCCGCCACCGCGACAAGGAGGTGCTGCGCGAGATGCTCGAGGCGCTGCTGCAGCGCTCGCGGCAGGTGGCGCGGGCGATTGACGAAGAGCTGCAGCGGGTGAACGACACCCCGCCGATGCTCGACGCGCTGCTCGAGCTGCAGAGCTACCGGCTGGCGTTCTGGAGATCCGCCGAGCGCGATCTCGACTACCGCCGCTTCTTCGACATCAACAGCCTGGTCGCGCTGCGCATGGAAGACCCGAAGGTGTTCGCCGAGGCCCACGCGCTGATCGAGAAGCTCTACCTGCGCGGCGACCTCGACGGCCTGCGGGTGGATCACGTCGACGGGCTGGCCGACCCCGCCGGCTACCTCGCCCAGCTGCGGGCGCTGGCGCCGGGCGCGACCATTCACGTCGAGAAGATCCTCGGCAAGGACGAGCGGCTGCCGCCCTGGCCGATCGACGGCACCACCGGCTACGAGCACGGGGCCGAGCTGGTGGCGCTGTTCACCATCCCCGCGGCCGAGGCGGCGCTGAAGGCGCTCACCGTCGAGCTCACCGGCGACTGCCCGGACTTCGAGCCGCTGGCGATCGCCACCCGCCAGCAGGTGCTGCGCGAGCTGCTCGCCAGCGACGTCAACCGGCTGGTCCACACCCTGGTGCGCTTGAGCGATCGGTACTGGGAGCTGCGCGACTACACCCGCCACGAGCTGCGCGAGCTGGTCGCCGCGCTGGCCGCCTCGTTTCCCGTCTATCGCACCTACGTGGTGCCGGCCGACAAGGCGGTGAGCCCGACCGATCAGGCGGTGATCGCCCAGGCGCTGGCCACCGCGCGCGCTCTGGCCCCCAACGTCGACGCGGCGCTGTTCGACTTCGTCGCCGGGGTGTTGCGGCTCGAGCGCACCGGGGCGCTGGAGGCCGAGTTCGTCAGCCGGCTCCAGCAGCTGACCGCTCCGACGATGGCCAAGGGGGTGGAGGACACCGCGTTCTATCGCTACACCACCTTGCTCGCGCTGGCCGAGGTCGGCGGCAGCCCCGAGCGCTTCCACCTGCCGCTCGCCGCCTTTCACGCCCGCAACCTGGAGGAACAGCAGAACTGGCCGCGGGCGCTCAACGCCACCTCGACCCACGACAGCAAGCGCAGCGCCGACGTGCGCGCCCGGCTGGTCGCGATGTCCCAGGCGCCCGAGAAGTTCGCCCAGCTGGCGCGCGCGTTCTTCAACCGCAGTGAGCAGTTCCTCGTCGGCCAGTTGCCGGATCCGAAGATGCGGATGATCGCGCTGCAGACGCTGGTCGGCGCCTGGCCGCTCCACCCCGATCGGTTCAAGGCGACGCTCGAGAAGTCGGCCCGGGAGGCGAAGCTGCACACCAGCTGGCTGCGCCCCGACCCGGGCTACGACGCCGCGCTGGGGCAGTTCGCGACGGCGGTGCTGGCCGATTCGGTGATCACCCGGCAGCTCGACGAGTTCGTGCTCGAGCTGCTGCCGAAGGCGCGGGCGATCTCGCTCGGGTGGGTGCTGCTCA
>JAGSPQ010000563.1 GCA_018262385.1 Myxococcaceae bacterium
AGTACCTGTCGGGCGAGCTGGAGGTCGAGCTCAACCCCCAGGGCACGCTGGCCGAGCGGATTCGCGCCGGCGGCTGCGGCATCGGCGGCTTCTACACTCCGACCGGGGTGGGGACGGTGATCGCCGAGGGCAAAGAGACGAAGACGATCGACGGCCGCGAGTACGTGCTGGAGAAGCCGCTCAAGGCCCAGTTCGCGATCGTCCGCGCCTGGAAGGGCGACACCTACGGCAACCTGATCTTCCGCAAGACCGCGCGCAACTTCTCACCGCTGATGTGCATGGCGGCGACGACCACCATCGCCGAGGTCGAGCACCTGGTGCCCGCCGGAGAGCTGGATCCGGATCAGATTCACCTGCCGTCGATCTTCGTCAAGCGGGTGGTGAAGAGCGTCGGACTCCAGAAGTGGATCGAGAAGAAGACCGTAAGGAAGGCGAGCTGACATGCCCCTGACCCGAGAGCAGATCGCAGCGCGCGTCGCCCAGGAGTTCAAAGACGGCTTCTACGTCAACCTGGGCATTGGCCTTCCCACCCTCTGCGCCAACTACATCCCCCAGGGGGTGGAGGTGATGCTGCAGTCCGAGAACGGGCTGCTGGGCATCGGGCCGTGGCCGGTCGAAGGGCAGGAAGATCCCGACCTGATCAACGCCGGGAAGGAGACGGTCACCGTCGTCCCCGGCGCGTCGTACTTCGACTCGGCGCTCAGCTTCGGGATGATCCGCGGCGGCCACGTCGACATGGCAGTGCTCGGCGCGATGGAAGTCAGCGCGAAGGGCGACCTCGCCAACTGGACGATCCCCGGCAAGATGGTGAAGGGGATGGGCGGCGCGATGGACCTGGCGATCGGCGCGAAGAAGGTCTTCGTCGCGATGGAGCACGCCAACAAAGAGGGCGCGCCGAAGATCCTCGAGACCTGCGCGCTGCCGCTGACGGGGAAGAAGTGCGTCCACTTCATCGTCACCGACCTGGCCGTGATCGAGGTCACCTCCGAGGGCCTGGTGCTGCGCGAGCTGGCGCCGGGCGAGACGATCGAGTCGGTGCAGAAGCTGACCCAGCCGAAGCTGAAGGTCGCCAGCGACCTGAAGACGGTCAAGGTCTGAACGGGCAGACTGCTGCCGATGAACTTCGACGCGGTGCTCTTTCACCTCAAGACGTGGGAGGCGGGCGATCGCCCGGGCCAGGGCTGGGCGCTCGCCCACTGCGCCCAGAGCATCGAGTTCTCGGTCACCGGGTTCCCCAGCCAGAAGCCGGCCTGGTTCCAGAAGACGGTCGGAGCGCTGGTGCTGGGGCGATTCCTCAAGAAGGGCGCGATGTCCCACGACACCGCCGCGGCCATTCCCGGCGCGGCGGACGTCGATCGGGCCACCTCGGCGGCCGACGGTGCCCAGCGGCTGCGGGCGGCGATCGCCCTGTTCCGGGCCCATTCGGGCGAGCTGAAGCCGCACGTGGTGTACGGCCCGGTCGACCGCGCCCGTTACGAGGCGGTGCACTCAATGCACATCGCCAACCATCTCGGCTGGCCGAGCGGCACAACACGGGTATAGTTGCGCCGCCATGGGTGACAAGTCGAAGGAGAAGACGGGTGCGGCAAAGCGTCAGAACGACCGCCTGCAGCACGAGCTGCTCGTCGCCTACCGCACCGTCGATGGGTTCATCACCGACTGGGCGGTGAATATTTCTCGGGGCGGGATGTTCATCAACACCCGCAACCCCCTCGCCCTGGGAAGCACCGTCCGGCTGATCATCTCGCTGCCGGATGCCGCGTTTCCCTTCGACCTCACCGGCAAAGTCATTCGGGTCAGTGAGTTCGACAACGCCCAGAACCAGGTGCCGGGGATGGGCATCGAGTTCGTGGATGTCGACGAAGAGAAGCAGGTCCGGATCGAGCGTTTCGTGGAGCGGCTGCGCAAGGAGCTCCCCGACGCCGAGGTCCCCCGCAAGTCCACCTGAGCCGGCGCTCCGGCTGGCCGTGCGTCAAGAAGAGCTGACCATCGAGCGGCTGGCGAAGTCCGGCGATGGGGTCGGGCACGCCGGCGGGCGCACCGTCTTCGTCGAGGGAGCCCTGCCCGGCGAGCGGGTGCGGGTGAACGTCGCGGAGGTCGGGCGGGTGCTGCGGGGCGAGGTGGTCCACTTCCTCGAGCAGAGCGCCGATCGCCGGGTGCCTGCCTGCCCGCTGGCCGGCCGCTGCGGCGGCTGCGACTGGCAGCACGTGTCGGAGGCGGTGCAGCGCAGCCAGAAGGTCGAGATCGTGCTCTCGGCGCTCGAGCACCTCGGCGGCTTCGATCGCACCGCGCTCCAGCTGCTGCCCACGGTGCACGGCGAGAAGGCGCTCGGCTACCGGCGGCGGGCGGTGCTGCACCCGGTCGGCCGGCGGTTCGGGTTCTTCGGCCGCGGCAGCCACGACAAGATCGAGGTCGACCGCTGCCCGGCGCTGACCGAGCCGCTGCAGGCGCTGCCGGGCACCCTCGCCGACGCGCTCGGCACCGCGATCAAGGACGTCGAGCAGGCGCACCTGATTGAGGCGGGCGGGAAGGTAGCGATCTCGCTCCACCTCAAAGGGCCGGTGAAGCCGAAGACCCGGCAGAAGGCCGAAGAGCTCACCCGGGGAGGGCTGGGGGTGGTGCTGGTCCCCAGCGCGGGGCACAGCGAGAGCTTCGGGAAGGTCGAGCTGCTGGACGGCGAGGTGCGGCTGCGCCCCGAGGCCTTCGCCCAGGCCAACGCCGAGGTGAACGCCGCGCTGGTGACCGGGGCGGTCGAGGCGCTCGGGCTCGACGGGACTCAAGGCGTGCTCGAGCTGTACGCCGGCAACGGCAACTTCACCTTCGCGATCGCCCGGCGGGCAGCCCAGGTGCTGGCGGTCGAGGCGTCGGCGATCTCGCTCCAGCTGGCGCAGAAGGCCGCGGCCGGGGTGAAGAACGTCCGGTTCGTGCAAGGCGACGCGCTGAAGATCCTCGACGGGCTGGCGAAGGAAGGGCAGCGGTTCGACGCGGTGCTGGTCGACCCTCCGCGCACCGGCGCGCCGGGGCTGGGGAAGCTGGCGGCCCGGCTCTCGCCGAAGCGGCTGGTCTACGTGGCGTGCGATCCGGCGGCGCTCGCCCGCGACGCCGAGGGGCTCTTCAGCCAGGGCTTTCGCCCGGTGAGCCTGCAGCTGTTTGATCTCTTCCCGCAGACGCGCCATGTCGAAGCGGTGCTGGCGATGGAGCGGTGAAATGGACGCGCGGATCGTCGAGTTCGCAGAGGTGCTCCGGCAGAACGGCCTGAAGGTCGCGCTGTCCGAGACGATGGACGCGGCGCGGGGGGCCTGCGAGCTGGGGCTGGCGGATCGCGACCAGTTCCGGGCGGTGATGCGGGCGACGCTGTGCAAGCGCGAGGCGGACGTGGCGACCTTCGATCGCGCGTTCGAGTTCTATTTCACCGGCGCCGCGCGGACCTTCGAGGCGATCGACCAGGCGCTGGCCCGGCGCATCGAGGAAGAAGGGCTGCTGCAGGGCGATGATCTGAAGATGATCGTCTGGATGCTGCCCCAGCTGGCGGGCGGGATGTCGCCGCTGGCCCAGGCGGTGCTCAACGGCGATCGGTCGGCGCTGGCGCAGCTCTTCCGGCAGGCGGCGCTGCAGCTCGACTTCGGGCGGATGCAGAGCGCGCTGCAGACCGGCTTCTTCACCCGGCGGATGCTGGTGGGGGCGGGGGTCGAGCAGATGCGCGGCGACCTCGCCTCGCTGCAGAGCGAGCTGGTGGCGCGCGGAATCACCGCCGGGGGAGTCGAGGTCGTCTCGCGCTACCTGAGCGAGGCGATGCGCAAGGTGGAGGACGCCGCCCGGGCCGAGGTCGAGCGGCAGGGGAAGGCGCGGCTGAAGAAGGCCTCGGGCGGGCTCAACGACCGGGCTCGAGGTCGACCAGGCGCAGCGCGCGGTGCGGGCGCTGGCCGAGAAGCTGAAGTCCCGGCTGGTGCGGCGGGGGCGCAGCAAGCGCAAAGGCGCGCTCCACCCGTTGCGGACGCTGCGCAAGAACCTCACCGCCGGCGGGATCCCGATGGTGCCGCACTTCCGGACCCGGCGGCCGCAGCGCCCCGAGGTGGTGGTGCTGTGCGACGTCTCGGACTCGGTGCGCAACGCGTCGCGGATGATGCTGCTGTTCATGTACACGCTGCAGGAGCTGTTCACCCGGGTGCGCAGCTTCGTCTTCGTCTCCGAGATCGGCGAGGTGACCCAGCTGTTCAAGGACACTGCGCCCGAGGAGGCGATCGACCTGGCCACGGCGGGGAAGGTGATCTCGGTCGCCAGCAACAGCAACTACGGCCACGCCCTGGCGAAGTTCTCGCGCGGCTACCTCGGCACCATCTCGCGCCGCAGCACGGTGCTGGTGATCGGCGATGGCCGCAACAACTACAACCCCGCCCACCTCTGGGCCCTCGAGGATCTCAAGCGCAAGGCGAAGCGGGTGGTCTGGATCTGCACCGAGCCGAAGACCTCGTGGGGGTTCGGCGACAGCGAGATGAACAACTACGCGCGGGGCTGCCACCAGGTGGTGACGGTGCAGACCCTGGCGGATCTCGAGAAGGTCGCTTCCCAGCTGGTCCCGACCTGAAAGCGGGTCAGCGCCGCTTGAGCAGCGCGGCCTCGAGCGCCGCCGCCTGCCGCTGCTCGGGACGATCGGCCGGCCAGGCGAGCAGGGTGGCGCGCACCAGCTCGAGGGCGCGGGCGCGGTCGGGGGGCTTCTTCGAGGCGGCCAGCGCGTGGGCGAGCGACAGCCGGGTCGAGGCGAGCAGGGTCGGCTCTCCGGAGGAGCTTTCTCTCAAGCCCAGCGCCCGCTCGAGCGAGGCGACCGCCGCGTCGGGCCGCTGCAGCTGCAGCAGCGCGTCGCCCAGGCCGGTGAGGTTGAAGGCGAGATCGCGGTGGGTGGGCCCGAGCAGCCGTTCGCGGATCAGCAGCGCGCGGCGATCGAGATCGATCGCGCGATCCGGCTTGTTCGCGGCGCGCTCGACCGCGGCGAGGTTGGTGAGGGTCACCGCGACGGTGATCGACTGGTTCCCCGAGGCCTTCTCCTTGATCGCCAGCGCGCGCTCGAGGGCGACCCGGGCCTCGTCGAGCTGCTGCGCCTCGAGCAGCACCGCCCCCAGGTTGGTGAGGGTGACCCCGACGGTGAGGGCGTCGGGGCCGAAGGCGCGTTCTTTGATCTCGAGCGACTTGCGGAAGGTGGCCAGCGCCGCGGGACGATCTCCCTTCTCGTTGAGCGCGTTGCCGAGGTTGTTGAGCGTCTCGGCGATCGCCGGGTGCGAGGGGTCGAGGGTGGCCTCTTCGATCTCCTGCGCTTTGCGGTACGCGCTGATCGCCTCGTCGTACTTGCCGGCGGCCTTGAGCGCGGAGCCGACGTTGGTCCAGGCGCGCGCGACCAGCGGGTGGGCGGAGCCGAACGCCTGCTGCCGCAGCGCCATCGCGCGCATGTAGCCGGTGACCGCCTCGTCGTAGCGGCCGCGCGACCAGGCGAGCACGCCGAGGTTGTTGGCCAGCGCCGCCTCGAGATCGTCGTTGCGGCCGATGCGATCGACCGCCGCGCGGGCAAACCGGCCGGCGACGTCGGCGTCGTCGTAGCGGTTGGTGAGGGCGCCGATGCCGACCCGCTCGATGAAGGCGCGGGCGGCCGTCTCGTCCTCGCGGGCGGCCTCGGCGTCGAGCGCGGCCTGCTCGAGCAGGGCGTCGGCGGTGCGGGCGTCCCCCTGGCGGAAGGTGAGGATCCCCGCCAGCAGCCCGGCCTCGGCGCGCGCGCCGCGATCGGTCGAGGCGCTGGCCTTGGCGAGCACCTCCTTGGCGAGCTTCAACCCCTCGGCGTACTTGCCGGCGTCGAGGCGGGCCTTCACTCCGGCCAGCTGGGCCCGCAGCGCCTCGGCCTCGGGCGCGACCACCGCCGCGGGGGTGGCGGGCTCGGCCGCACAGCCGGACAGCGAGGGGAGCCCCAGCGCGGTGCCCATCGCGCGCTCGACGATCTCGGCGTCGGCGCGGGTGAAGAGCTGCGAGACCGCCTGGACGTCGTTGAGCCGCCGCCCGAGGCAGACGATCCGCCGGCCGAGCGCCTCGTCGGGAGCGTCCTCCCGCGCCTCGCACGCCTCCCGCCGCAGCTCGACCCACCGGGTGGTGTAGGTGTCGATCGCCCGGGCGGCGTCCGTCCAGGCGCGCTCGGCCCAGGGCTTTCCGGTGGCGCGGAACGCGGCGCGGGCCTGGGCCTTCACCGGGCCATCCCACACCCCTTCCAGCCGCTGCGAGACCGAGGAGCAGCGATCCATCGAGACCCGGGTGGTCTGGATCGCGGCGGCGGTCGTGATCAGCACCACCGCCCCGGCGCCGATCGCAGTCCACTGGCGCACCACCGCCGACTTGCGGCGCGACAGGCCGATCAGCAGCGCCTCCATCGTGCGGTACCGCTCGGACGGATCCTCGCGCAGCCCGCGGAGGATCAGCCGGCGGATCCGCAGCGGCACCAGCGAGTCGCCGGGGGGAGGGCGGATCTTCCCCTGGGCGATCTCGGCGCAGATCGCGCCCGCGGTGTCACCGGCGTAGGGGCGCTCGCCGTAGAGGGCTTCGTAGAGCGCGACGCAGAAGCTGAACTGATCCGATCGGGGATCGGTCTGCTTTCCGTAGAGCTGCTCGGGCGCCATGTACCGCGGGGTGCCGAGGATGGTGCCGGGTGGGGTGATCCGGCGCTTCATCACCCCCGAGCCGGGGTCGGTGATCGGATCGGCCGGGGTGTCGGTGCGCGGCGCCTGGGCCTGGGCGAGCCCGAAGTCCATCACCCGCACCCGCTTGTCTTTCCCAATCAGCACGTTGTCGGGCTTGAAGTCGCGGTGGGTGAGCCCGCCCGCGTGCGCCGCCGACAGCCCCCGCCCGGCGTAGAGGAACACGTCGAGGATCTGCGCCCAGGTGCGGGGCCTGGACTTCAGCCACTGGGCGAGCGTCTCGCCCTCGACGAACTCCATCGCGACGAAGACCTGATCGCCGATCAGCCCCACGTCGTGCACCGTCACCACGTTGGGGTGGGCCAGCCGCGCCATCGCCTGGGCCTCGCGCAGCAGCCGCAGCCGCAGCTCGGTCGAGGCGCCGCTGCCCCGGAAGTCCGAGCGCAGCAGCTTGATCGCCACCTTCCGATCGAGATCCGGATCGTAGGCGGCGTAGACCTCGCCCATGCCTCCCTTGGCGAGCCGCTGCAGCACGACGTAGCGCGAGAGGGTGCTGCCCCGCTCGTACCCCCCGGGATCCGGGGTGCCCTCCGGCTTCATCCCCGAGACGGCGGTGTCGGCGGTGGGGTCGTCGGCGGCGGGGGCCCGGGGCGGGGGGCGAACGGACATCCCCGGGGTCATCCGGGCGGTCGGCAGCGAGTCGAACTGCTGCTCGAGCGTGATCCGGCGCGCCTCGACGTGCAGCCGTGGCCCACAGCGATCGCAGCTGCGGGCGTGGCGTTCGACCTCTTCCCGATCCGCGGGGGACAACAGGCCCCGCGAGTAGGCATCGAGTTGTTCGTCGGGGGGACAGCCGCGCGGCACGGCGGCGACTTTAGCTTTGGACTGCGCCGCCGGGGGGTTATCGAAGGCCGCAATGAGCGACGCGCGAACCCTGCGGCTGGCCTTCCGGCCGGTGACCCCCGAGATCCTGGCGAAGTACTCGCAGTTCCTCCAGGCAGAGCTCGACGGCAAGGCCCCCGCCGAGGCGCTGGTGCTGACCGGCCTGGCGGCGGACGACGTGGCGCGCACCGCCTCGGCGGTGAACGCCTTCTGCCGGCCCCGGCTGCTCAAGCGCCGGCTGGCCCGCGCGACCGCGAAGACGCCGCAGAAGCAGATGAAGCTGCTCGAAGAGCTCGC
>JAGSPQ010000564.1 GCA_018262385.1 Myxococcaceae bacterium
CCGGGTGGGGCCGGCGTACTGGCAGAAGATGTACCCCCAGCTGATCAGCGACGCGGTCGACCGCTCGCTGGCGAGGATCTGGGCCGCGCCCACCGCCGAGTCGTCGGCGCCGTTGTTCGACACCGCCGCCGCTCCGTACATGTCGGATCCGTTTCGCGGCGCGAAGGATCGCTATTTCCTCGGCGACGACGAGGACTCGCGCTCGCTCGAGCTGGCGGTGGCCAGGGAAGTGCTCGGCGCCGCCGGGCTGGAAGCGGCCGACATCGGGCTGATGATCGTCACCTCGTTTCTTCCCCAGAACGTCGCGGTGGGCAACGCCGCCTGGCTGGCGGCCCAGCTCGGGCTGCGGGGCGAAGCGTTCAACCTCGAGAGCGCCTGCGCCGGCTCGGTGGTGGCCTTTCAGCTCGCCTGCCGGCTGGTGAGCAGCGGGGCCTACGCGCGGGTGCTGGTGGTGACCTCGTGCACCTACTCGCGGATCGTCGACGAAGCCGACACCCTCTCGTGGTCGGTGGGCGATGGCGCGACGGCGTTCGTGGTCGGCCAGACCGAGGCGGGCAGCGGCTGGCTGGGCGGCAAGACGATGCACACCGGGCAGACCTGCGGGGTGATGTACACCGGCCCGGTGGACAGCCCACAGGGGCCGGTGCTGCGGATGCGGCCGGGGCTGCGTCCGGCGGCGGTGCTGCGCGAGACGGCCGAGCCGATCTTCCGCGCCTGCGTGCAGGGCGCGCTCGAGTCAGCCGGGCTGGGGCTGGACGCGATCGACTTCTTCGTCACCACCACTCCGACCGCCTGGTACTCGAAGTTCTGCGGGCAGGTGCTGGGCTATCCGGCGAGCAAGACGGTCAACCTCCACCCGCACATCAGCAACGTGGGCCCGGTGATGGTCCCGGCCAGCCTCCACCACGCGGCGAGCCTCGAGCTGATCAAGCCGGGCGATCGGGTGCTGCTCTACGCGATCGGCAGCGAGGCCCAGGCGTCGGCCGCGGTGGTGAAGTGGGGCGAGGTGGCGCTCGGCCCCTCGCGGGCGATCACTTCACCAGGAACAGGCCCTTCAGATCCTCGGTCATGCTGATCGGATTGAGCAGCGTGCCCCGCGCGGTCGCCCGCCACTGGTAGACCACCCCCGGCTTGAGCGCCGGCCCGTTGTAGGGGGCGGCGATGTTTCCCGACCCGTTCTTGATGTCGAGCACCGCCAGGTTTTCCCAGACCTTGGTGCCCTGGGCGCTGAACACCACCAGCTCGTAGCTCTTGGCGCTGGAGTACGGCTTCCAGGTGAAGGTCGGGGTGCCGGCGATCTCCTCCACCGTGTCGCCCGCGCCGGGGGAGACCATCTCGATCGCGCCGGTGACCTTGAACACCGGGTTGGCGCTGGCGACGCCGTTGGCGACGCTGACGTGGGAGATCTGGGTGCCGGAGATGTTCGGATCCGGATCCCGAACGTTGCCGTCGTTCTCGAAGGCGGCCAGCACGACGTACTTCCCGTCGGGGATGCCGGAGATGGTGTAGCTGCCGCTCAAGGTGGGCGCGCCGCTCTCGGGGGCGCGCAGGCCGGGCACCAGCTCGCCGCGGGCGAGCACGTCGATGAAGGTGCTCTCGACCGCCATCACCACGCTGGTCCCCGCTCCGTTCGCGCCGGCGACCAGGCTGACCGAACCCATCATCGTCGCGGTCGCCACCCCGCTCTTCTTGATCTCGACCCCGGTTTTTTCGGTGCCCGCGACGACCGTCACTTCGACTGCGGTGTAGTTGCTGCCCTTGCTGTAGGCCTGCGCCTTGTAGGTGCCCGGCGCGACGTTGAAGAGGTGCCACGCGCCGGTGGCGCCGGGGCTGGTCGTATAGGTCCTGCTCCCCTCGAGCACGACCAGCGCGGGCTGGCCGGCGGTCAGCTCGACCGTGCCGCTCACTCCCTTGTTCCCCTTCTCGGCGTCGGCGAGCGGCGCGAGGGCGAGGTCGGTCTGGCTGCTGGCGAGCACCAGCGGCTTGCCCTCGGCTTCGGCCTTCGCGGCGCTGGTGTCGATCGGCAGCGAGGTGCGAACGCCCGAGGGGAACGGCTGGAAGTCCTGCGCCGCCGCCCGCAGGGTCACGGTGCGGAAGATCGGCGTCCCCTTCTCGTCGCTGCGCTCGGTCTCGATCCGCAGCGTCCAGGCGCCTTCCCCGTCCGAGGTGGCGACCGCCCCCGAGGGCACGCCGTTGACGTCCACCGCCGAGACTTCCGCGTTGGCAATCGCAGTGGTGGTGCCGAGCACCTTCACCGTGCCCTTCAACAGCACCGGCTGGAAGCAGTACGGGTTGCCCTTGTCCTTCACCCGCTCGCAGACCAGGCCGCCGGTGCATGGGGTGGCGTCGGTGAGCTTGCAGGTGGCGGGGCCAGGGGGCGTACAGGCGGTGACCGCGAACAGCACGAGGAGGAGCGAGGGGAATTTCATGGGTGACTCCAGGAAAGGGTCTCCGGACAGTTACAAGGTCCGGGCCATTGAAGACCTGAATTTGCGAGGACTTGGAGGCCCGCTCTAGCACGAGCCCTGACAGATCGGTCGTGCGGCTGACCTGGGTGTCGTGAAGTCCGGTGGCACGGCCCAGGTGACGGGGCCGCCTGCCCACCTTGTGCGCCCGGAGGTCAGGCGGCGGCGGGCGGCGGCGCATTGCGCGCGCGCCGCTTCTCTATCAACCAGACCAGCACCACTCCCAGCTCGTAGCAGGCGAGCATCGGGCCGGCCATCATCGCCAGGTTCACTGCGTCGCCGGTGGGGGTGATCACCGCCGCGGAGATCAGGCAGACCACGAACGCGTGCCGCTGGTACTTGAAGAGGAAGCTCGACTTCACCAGCCCCACCATTCCCAGCACCGCCATCACCAGCGGCAGCTCGAAGATCACTCCGAACGCCAGCTCGAGCACCAGCACCAGGGTCAGCTGCTCGGTCATCGACAGCATCGGCCGGGTCCAGTTCGCCGCCTCGTAGGCGGCCAGGCCGACGCTCAGGTTTCGCGACACCTGCCACAGCGCCCCGAAGTCGTCGGCCCGCTCGATGCGCGCCTGCTTGAGCAGCTCGGCGCCCTCGTCGCAGGCGGTCATCACCGCGTCCCACTCGCGCCGCGAGTACGCCTCGACCGCCGCCTGGCGCTTCTCCATCACCATCCCCAGCGCGGGACGAACGCTCTCGCCCAGCCCGTCGCGGGTGGCGTCGATCAGCTTGCCCAGCCCCTCGATTCGCGAGAGCGCCTCGACGCCCCGCTTGGGGTTGAGGGTGATCCCGGCTCCGCCCATGAACCCCTGGCTCGCCTTCGCCTGCCCCTCGCCCGACGCTTCGAGCTCGGCGCTCGCCTGCCGCGCCAGCTGCCCGGCCTTCTCGAGATCTCCCAGCCGGACGTAGCGAAAGGCGTCCTCCGCCCGCAGCTTGCCGGTGTTGAGCCGCCCCTCGAGCGCGATCGACGCCTCCTCGCGCAGCAGGAAGGTGAACATCTGGGGCAGCAGCGCGAAGTAACAGAACGCCGCGCCGGCGAGGAAGGCCAGGGTGCCGAAGATGATGAACGGCCCGGCGAGCCGCTTCTCGTCGCTGTACAGGCCGGGCGCGACGAAGCCCCAGATCTGCCAGAGGATCACCGGGGTGGTGAGGAAGACGCCGGCGTAGAGGCCGACCTTCATGTAGACGTTAATTTCTTCGATCGCCGAGGTGTAGACGAGCGCCGCCGCCTCGGGGGGCAGCGCCAGCAGCACCGGCCGCATCAGGAAGCCGTACAGCTCCTTGGCGAAGATCAGCGACCCGCCGCCGAGAACCAGCACGCTGATCGAGATCCGCATGATCCGCTTGCGCAGCTCTCCGAGGTGCTCGGAGAGGCTCATCTTGAACTCGTCCGGCGGTGCGACTTGGGCAGCGGTCATTCAGCTCGCCTTCTGCTCGGGATCGCCAGCGGGAACCGGAGCGGGCGCGACCACCGGCTCGGGGACGGCCGCCACCGGGGCGACCGGCTCGGGGGCAGGCGCCGGGGTGGGGTCGG
>JAGSPQ010000033.1 GCA_018262385.1 Myxococcaceae bacterium
AAGTCGCTCGAGTACCTCGCCTCGAACCCCGGAGAGGACTCCCACGGGCCCTGGCTGCGGCGGCGGGCGGTGGCGCTGCGGGGAAGCTGTCGCGCCGAGCGGCTGGTCGTCCTCACCCCACCCCCGAAGGCCGAGCGCTGGCTCGACGCGGAGCGGGCGGCCCTGTCCGCCGCGGTGCGGCCCCTGGCGCCCGGGCCGGACGCGGCGGCGCTCTACCTCACCCTCGCCGCCGGCGAGCGCGCCACCCTCGAGGACGCGCTGGAGGAGGACTTCGCGCGCAGCGGGCTCGCCCACGTGCTGTCGGTGAGTGGACTGCACGTCGCCGCGCTCGCCCTGGTGTTGATGGCGGTGCTCAAGCGGGCGGTGGTCTGGATCCCCTGGCGCCGGCTGCGGCGGTTCGAGGCCCGGCGGCTGGCAGCCCCGGCGGCGATCCCGCTGGTGTGGGGCTACGTCGCGTTCACCGGCTGGCAGCCGCCGGCGGTGCGCTCGGCGGTGATGACCTCGCTGCTGCTGGGAGGCCTCGCGCTCCATCGGCGCAGCGACGCGTTCAACGCGCTCGCGCTGGCGGCCCTCGCGGTGGCGGCGGTGACTCCCTCGGCGGTGGCCGATCTGTCGCTGCGGCTGTCCTTCCTCGCGGTGCTCTCGCTGATCGTGCTCGCCCCTGCCCTGCGCGCGCTGGCGCCGGTGCCGCTGCCCAGCCCGGGCACCACCAGCGGCTGGAGGCTGCAGCTGCAGCGGATCCGCGAGGCGATGCTGCAGACCTTCTGCGCCAGCCTGGCGGTGACGCTGTGCTCCGCGCCGCTGCTGGCGACCAGCTTTCATCGGCTCGGAGCGGCGGGCCTGATCTCCAACGTCGTCTGCCTGCCGCTGTGCGCGCTGCTCACCGTGCTGGCCGCGGGAGGCGCCGCGCTCTTCGTCGTCGCGCCCGGCCTCGCCGCCCCGCTGCTGTGGCTGGGGGCGAACACCTCGCAGCTGCTGGTCGAGGCGGCCCGGCTCTTCGCCCGGATGCCGCTGGCGGCGCTCGACGTGCCCGCCCCGAGCACCTGGGTCACTGTCGCCTGGCTCTTCGGGCTGGCGTGCTTTGCGATTGCCCAGGGAAGAGCGCGGGCGTGGGGGCTGCTGGCTCCGGCGGCGCTGGCAGTGGCGGTGCTCGGGCCCAGCCACGCCGAGCTGGAGGTGACCTTCCTCTCGGTCGGCCACGGCGATGCGATCGTGATCAGCTCCCAGGGAGAGCACGCGCTGATCGACGGAGGCGGCGTGCCCAACGGCACCGACACCGGCCGGCGCTACGTGGTCCCGTTCCTCCGGCAGCAGCGCATCGGCCGGCTGAAGCTGGCCGCGCTGAGCCACCCCCACCCGGACCACGCGCTCGGGCTGGCCACCACCCTGGCGGTGGTGCCCACCCAGCGGCTGTGGCTGGCGGCGGGAAGCGGCGACGGGCCGCTGACCCGGCAGGTGCGGGCCGCGGCGCAAGGAGCGGTGGTCGAACAGGTCCAGCTTGGCCACCCACCGCTGACCCTCGGCGCGGCGCGGCTCGAGGTGCTCGGCCCGCCCGCCGACCGGGTGCTGCTCGAAGGGGTCAATGATCAGTCGCTGGTGCTGAAGATCCAGCACGGCGAGGTCTCGATGCTGCTGGCGGGCGACGTCGAGGCGGCGGGCGAAGAGCTGCTCTCCCCGGGGGAGCTCACCGTCCTCAAGGCGCCCCACCACGGCTCGCGCACCTCGTCCTCGGCCGCGTTCGTGCGCCGGGTGCGGCCGCGGCACGTGGTCTTCTGCGTGGGCCGAAAGAACCGGTTTGGCTTTCCCCACCCGGACGTCGAAGCCCGCTACCGGGCGGAGGGCGCGCGCTGCCACCGCACCGATCTGGACGGAGCGATCACCATCAAGAGCGACGGCCACACCGTCGAGGTCGAGCGCTTCAGAACGTCACCGTGAGTGACGCCGGCGTCAGGACTTCTTGCGGCGGGCGAGGAAGAACAGCAGCAGCCCCACCACCGCGACGCCGATTCCGATCATCACCGGCATCGGCAGCCCCGACTCCGCCTCGGCGGGCGGAGGAGTGACCGGCGGAACCGTGGGAGGGATGGCCGCCACCACCGCAGGGCCGGCATCGACCTCGGCCACGGCGACCGGCGCCGGCCCGGCATCGACCTCGGCCGGCAGCTCGGCCGGCTGCTCGACCACCGGCTCGGCCTTCGCGGCCTGGTTGGTGGCGACCTTCGCGTTCTTCGCTTCCTCTGCCGCGCGCTTCTTCTCTTCCGCCGCAGCGAGCCTGGCAGCCTGCTTCTCTTCCGCCGCGGCGAGCCGCGCCGCCTTCGCTTCCTCGGCTTTCTGCTTCTTCTCTTCGGCGGCGGCCTGCTTGGCGGCGAGCGCTTCCTCCCGCGCCTTCTTCTTCGCCTCGGCGGCCGCGGCGGCCTTCTCGGCGGCGGTCTCCCCCTTCACCGCCACCGCGTCGGCGACTCCGGCGTCGACCTCGGCGAGCACCAGCTTCGGGCGCTCCGCCGGCGGAGGCATCGAGCCGTCGTCGAGCTTGGCGAGCATCTTCACCGTCGCCGGGCTCTTGAGCATGATCCGGTTCTTCACGTCGCCGCTGTAGCTCAGCTCGGGCGTCACCTTGATCTGCACCTCGATCCCGCTGGCGGCCTTGAACGTCACCTCCGAGCCCGGCTTCCACTTGAAGCCGCCCTCGGCGGACACCACCTGGCTGGTCTTGTTGCGAAACTCGAGCTTCGACTCCAGCCGGTGCTCGCCCGGCTTGACGTCACCGTGGAAGATCAGGTGCGTGCCCTCTGCCTCGAGGCCCTTCAGGTTCGGGACGGGGAGGCTGCGGCCGTCGAGGACGAAGCTGGCCTCGAGCAGCTCGTAGTTGGGTTGATCGATCCCGACCAGCTCGATCCGGACCTTGGTGGGAGGAGTCCCTACCATCGACTTCAGCTGCCGCTCGAGCTCCTCCCGGGCGCTGCGCTCCGCCTCGGACTCGCCAAAGGCCAGGCCCAGCGGAAGCACCGCCAGCAGCAACGTCAAGCCCCCCAGACGCATCGCTCGCTCTCCCATATGGAAAGGTCTTACTCCCGGGTGGTCAAGGGTGCCACCTCGGATCCGGGCATTCACCCCAGCTCGGCGACCCGCGCTCCGAACAGCCGGTTCACCGATTCGAGCAGCTCGTCGCTGACCTGCACCTTCAGCTGGGTGCCACCGATCAACGCCTCGGCCTCGCCCGGCATCAGCACCGCGACCGCGATCGGCGTCGCCCCGGCGTGCTTCTTCACCAGGTCCGACAGCTTCTGCAGCCGTTCGTCGGTCGCCATCGCCGCGCTCAACCGCAGCTCGAGCCGCTTCACCCGCTTCTCGCGCACCTCGCGCAGGCTCTGAATGTCCTCGACGATCAGCTCGGACGAGGGCGACTCTTCGTCCCGGTTGTTGATCTGCACCGAGCCGGTGACGAGGATCGGCTCGTCGCTCTTCAGCAGCGGCTCCCACTGCTCGTACCCGGGGCGCGCGCCGCCCTTGCTCCACTTGCCGTCCTTGCCCATCACGCTGCGGCCCGCCTCCCGGCCGGGGAAGCAGACCAGCTCGACGCTGCCCGACAGATCCTCGAGGGTGACCCACGCCATCCGCTTGCCGGTCTTGGTCGGCCGCTCGCGCAGCACCGCCACCACCCCGGCCACCGTCAGCTTGTCGTCCCGCCGGGCGCGCTGGATGATCGTGATCGGCCGCGCGTAGCGCTTGAGCTCCTTGTCGTACGCGTGCAGCGGGTGGCCCGAGACGTAGAAGCCGATCGACTCCTTCTCGTGCGACAGCCGCTCTTTCTCCGTCCACTCCTCGACCTGCGCATAGTCGTTCTTCAGCCCGCCGCCCCTGGGGCCGGCATCGAACATCCCGAACAGGCTCTCTTGCCCGACCGCCTTGTCGCGCTGGCTGGAAGAGCCGCGCTCGACCGCGCGCTCGATCGTCTCGAACAGCTGCTTGCGCCCGCGCTTCTCGAAGTCGAACGCGCCCGCCTTCACCAGCGCCTCGACCACCTTCTTGTTCACCCGGCGGCTGTCGACGCGCTCGCAGAAGTCGAACAGGTCCTTGAAGTGCCCCTTCTCGCGGGCCTCGAGGATCGCCGCGATCGCGCCCTCGCCCACGCCCTTGATCGCCCCCAGCCCGAAGCGGATCTTCCCTTCCACCGCGCCGAAGGCGAGGAACGAGTAGTTCACGTCGGGAGGCAGCACCTCCTGGCCCTTCGCGCGCGCCTCGGCGATGTGGGAGACGACCTTGTCGGTGTTGTCCTTCTCGCTGGTGAGCAGCGCGGCCATGAACTCGACCGGGTAGCGGGCCTTGAGCCAGGCGGTGTGAATCGTGATCAGCCCGTAGGCCGCCGAGTGGGACTTGTTGAACCCGTACTCGGCGAACTTCTCCATCAGGTCGAAGATCTCGCCCGCCACCTTCGGGTCGACGCTCTTCTCCTTGCAGCCGGCGAGGAAGCCGGCGCGCTCCTCGGCCATCACCGAGGCCTTCTTCTTTCCCATCGCGCGGCGCAGCAGGTCGGCGCGGCCGAGCGAGTAGCCGCCCAGCACCTGGGAAATCTGCATCACCTGTTCCTGGTAGACGATCACCCCATAGGTGTCTTTGAGCACCGGCTCGAGCGCCGGGTGGGGGTAGGTCACCTTCTCTCGGCCGTGCTTGCGGTTGATGAAGACGTCCACCATGCCCGCGTCGAGGGGGCCGGGCCGGTAGAGCGCGCCGGCGGCAATCACGTCCTCGAAGCACGACGGCTTGAGCTTCATCACCATCTCGGTGAAGCCGCTCGACTCCATCTGGAACACGCCGCCGGTGTCGCCCGCGCTGATCAGGTCGAACAGCGCCTTGTCGTCGATCGGGATCTTCTCCCGGAGGATCTTGTCCGCGTCGGCGCGGCCGCGGTTCACCAGGTCGAGCGCGTTCTGGATCACCGTCAACGTCTTCAGGCCGAGGAAGTCGAACTTCACCAGCCCCGCCGCTTCCACCTCGTCCTTGGCGAACTGGGTGACCAGCACCTTCTCGCCCGGCGGCTGGTAGACCGGCACGTACTCCCACAGCGGCTTGTCGGCGATCACCACCCCGGCGGCGTGCAGCCCGGCCTGCCGGTGCAACCCCTCGAGCGCGAGCCCGATCTCGAGCACGTCCTTGGTGGTGATCTCCTTGCCGTCCACCTCGGTCAGCTTGGTGGGCTTGTCGATCATCTCCTTCAGCCGCGCCTCGCCGGCGATCTCCTTCTCGAGGTCTCCGTAGATCGCCTGCTTCAAGGTGATGTTCAGCACCTCGGGCACCAGCTTGGCGAACCGATCTCCCTCCGAGTACGGCAGCCCGAACACCCGGCACACGTCGCGCAGCACGCTCTTGGCCTTCAAGCTTCCAAAGGTGATGATCTGCCCGACGTTGTTCTCGCCGTACTTGCGGCCGACGTAGTGGATCACCTCGTCGCGGCGGTCCTGGCAGAAGTCGATGTCGAAGTCCGGCATCGAGACCCGCTCGGGGTTCAAGAAGCGCTCGAACAGCAGGTTGTACGGAATCGGATCGAGGTCGGTGATCCTCAGCGCGTAGGCGACGATCGAGCCGGCGCCCGAGCCACGGCCGGGGCCGACCGGGATCCCGTTCTGCTTCGCCCAGTTGATGAAGTCCTGAACGATCAGGAAGTAGCCGGCGAAGCCCATCTTGCTGATGACCGCGATCTCCATCGCCAGCCGGTTGAGGTACTGCTCGCGATCGACCGGGTAGTTGAGCTCCTTGAAGCGCTCGTGCAGCCCCTTGGTCGCCAGCTCGGCCATGAAGCTGTCGGGGGTGTGATCCTCGGGGACCTTGAAGGTCGGCAGCATCGGCTTGCCCAGCTTCAGCTCGACGTTGCACATGTCCGAGATGCGCATCGTGTTGTCGACCGCCTCGGGGACGTCCGAGAAGTAGGCGCGCATCTCTTCGGGGCTGGTGACGTACAGCTTGTCCGTCGAGTGCTTCATCCGCTTGTTGTCGGCCAGGGTCTTGCCCGAGGCGATGCACATCAACAGCTCGTGCGCCCGCGCGTCCTCGCGCTTGATGTAGTGGGCGTCGGCGGTGGCGACCAGCGGCACGTCGACGTCCCGCGCCAGCTGCTTCAGGTTGGAGTTGGCCGTCTCCTGCTCGGCCATTCCATTGCTCTGGATCTCGAGGAAGAAATTGCCCGGCTCGAAGATCTCTTTGTACTCGTTGGCGGCGCGGCGGGCGTGATCCATGTCGCCGCGGAAGCAGGCGCTGGTGACCTCGCCGCCCAGGCAGGCGGTCAGCCCGACCAGCCCCTTGCTGCGCTCCTTGAGGATCATCTTGTCGATCCGCGGGTGGTAATAAAACCCGTGCAGGTACCCGGTGGACGCCAGGTACCGCAGGTTCGAGTAGCCCTCCTCGTTCTTGGCGAGGAGGATGAGGTGGTTGGCGATCTTCTCGGTCTTGTCCTCGCGCCCCTTCGGGCCGGCGACGTACGCCTCGAGGCCGATGATCGGCTTGATCCCTCCCTCTTTGGCCTTCTTGTAGAAGTCGATCGCGCCGAACATGTTGCCGTGATCGGTCACCGCCACCGACGACATCCCCTTCTCCTTCACCGTCTTGATCAGATCCTTCATCCGGATCGCGCCGTCGAGCAGGCTGTAGAGGGTGTGGAGATGAAGATGGGTGAAGGACATGTGGTTGGTTTCCTCTGTGGTGGCGGAGCGTTGGGACCACTCGAGAGCGCGGGCAACTTAGCGTAGAAACCGCCCCCCCGGATCGGCCGTAACAGCCCCATGCGACTGTTCCTGCTCGGGTTGTGCTGGGTGTCGTGCGCGGCTACTGAGAAGCCCATCGAGGTGAAGCCGATGACCGAAGTGAAGGCGCCGGAAGGCAAGGTCTCCAAGAGCGAGGAGGAGTGGAAGAAGCTCCTCACCGATCAACAGTTCTACGTGCTGCGCAAGAGCGGCACCGAGCGCGCCTTCACCGGGCCGCACCTGGACGATCACGCCCCGGGCACCTTCGTCTGCGCCGGCTGTGGCGCGGTGCTGTTCGACGCGAAGGCGAAGTTCGAGAGCGGCTCCGGCTGGCCCAGCTTCTACCAGCCGGCGGCACCCGGCAGCGTCGAGGCGATCACCGACTCGACCCACGGGATGGCGCGCACCGAGGTCCGCTGCGCGAAGTGCGGCGGGCACCTGGGCCACGTCTTCGACGACGGTCCCCGGCCTACCGGACTGCGCTACTGCATCAACGGGGCGGCCCTGAAAAAGGCTTCTGAATAGGCGCAGCCGCTTTGCGAAAGAAGCGATCGCGCATAGAACGTTCGGGCTCGACGCAATGGGTTGCGTCGCAGTTCTGAAGGAGCTTGAGCGCGATGAATCCGGAGCCGACCGACTCCACTCCCCCTCTGGGTGCCCGCATCGACTGGGCCACCGTCGAGCTGCCTTCCTCCTGGCCCGACCAGCTGGATCTGGCGCGGCCGTCGGACTTCCTGCGGATCATCAAGCACCTGTTCGGCCCGCGAAAGCCGGTCGAGCTGCCGGCCAACACTCCCGGCGCGCCCGAGCTGCCGCGGTACCTGCTGCAGGAGTTCCACCACCTGCCCAACGGCAACTTCTCCAGCTTCTACGCCGAAGGCTACCTGTGGGCGTTCGACGCGACGATGCTCGGCCTGTCGCGGCGGATGCGCGCCTCGATGGCCGAGCGACTCAAGGGCCACGCGGCGGTGCTGGACATCGGCTGCAGCGGGGCCGATCTCGCCGCGGCCGTCCGCGACGCCGGGGTGAAGGACGTGGTCGGGCTCGACGCGTCTCCCTACATGCTGCAGCACGCGGCGCGCCGTCACCCCGGGCTCCCGCTGGTCCAGGGCCTGGCCGAGAAGACCGGCTTTCCCGACGGCCGCTTCGACGCGGTCGCGGCCTGCTTCCTCTTCCACGAGCTGCCCTACGCCGCCCACGACGAGGTGCTGAAGGAGGCGCGGCGGATCCTCAAGCCCGGCGGCGAGCTGCTGATCTGCGAGCCTTCTCCGGATCAGATGCACCTGGGCCTGTGGGAGCTGTTCAAGAAGGCCGGGCCGCTGGCGCTGTGGTGGAAGATGATCGCCACCCTGGCGCACGAGCCGTTCGTGCACGACTGGCACCAGCGCGAGCCCAAGGAGTGGTTCGCCTCCCAGGGGTTCGAGCTGGTCGAAGACACGACCGAGGTCCCCTTCCGGACCTGGCTCGCCCGCCGCGCCAACTGAAGGCTCGGCCCGGCGCCCGCAAAAGCGAAGGGCCTCCACGCGGTGTTTGCATGGAAGCCCTCCTTCTTGGCCGACAGCGCCCTGCCGGCCGCCCTCGTTCGATTGAGAAAGTTAGATCAGGATCGAGGTGTGCGGGTTGGTGCCGAACGGTTCGGTCGGAACCTTGAGCACCTTCGAGAGGTAGGACCAGAGGCCGGGAACCGACGGAGTGCCGGCAGGCAGCTGAACGGTGGGGCTCATCTTCCCGGTGGTGCCGACCTTGACGTACTTGCCGATCACGGTGGCGCTGAGCGCCGAGGCGTGGTCCGAGCCGGGCAGGCTGCGGGCGAAGTCGCCCACGATGGCGATGACCACGTTGCGATCCGGCAGGTTCATCATCCGGTTGATGAACACCTTCAGCGGCGGAAGGATGCGGGTGTTCATCATGTTGCGGACGTTGGTGCCGGTGCGGTCGCCGTGGGTGTCCCAGCCGCCGTCCACCGCGGCGACGAAGTTCGCTCCGGCGGTGATCATCAGCTCGGCCGCGGCGATCTTGCTGGTGAAGTTGTTGACCGCGGTGGCAGTGGCGGCCATTCCGTAGGCGGTCGCCATCGCGGCGTAGTTGAACGCCTGCACCGGCTTGGTCAGGGTGTCGATGCCCGACTGAAGCCCGTCGCGCATCCCGACCATCATCGACGGGTTGGCGGCGAGCCGGTCGGCGGACATCGTCTGGGCCGCGGTGAGGCCGGCCGCGCCGATCTTGCGATCCGGAATGGTCGGATCCGTCGCGCCGCCGAGGGCCGCGATGGTCGACTTCATGTCGTTGACCTGCTGGAGCGAGACGCCCCCTTCCGCCGGGCGGGGCCCGGGCATCATCTGGGTGCCGACGTTGACCGCCTTGATCGCCGCGTCGCCGCCCATGATCGACGCCAGCCGCAGCCCGTACGACCGGGTGCCATCCGACATGTTCGCCGTCTGGGCCGCACCGTGGCTGGTGATGCCGTGGCGAACGCCGACCGTCGAGATGTGGCTGAGGGCGTAGGCGGGCAGCGTGCCGAAGGTCGACGCGTCCACCACCAGGCCACCCGCGAGCGCCGTCTTGGTGCCGGAGAACGCGGCCGGATTCGTGTAGCTGTCGGCGCTGCCGAACAGCGAGTTGTAGCCACCGCTCAGGTAGATGACGAGCAGGGCCGGCTTCTCTCCGGCGACCTGTCCATACGCGGTGCGGGACAACAGCCCGCCGCCAGTCATCAGCCGGGAGGCAGCCAGACCGCCTGCCACTGCCCCAGTTGCCTGCATGAGAGAACGACGCGAAAACCGATTCGAGTTCATGTTGGTTGGCTCCTCGTTCTTCAGTAGGTGGTGAAGCCAGCGGCGGTCATCACCGAGGCGCAGGTGTAAGCCCAACGACGCATCGAGTTGGTCTCGGTCATGGTGTCGACCATCGCGACCTTCACGCAGGCGTCGATCTCGGTCTGGGTGGCGGTCCGGCTCCAGAACTTCCTCGCCCAGTCGCCGCACTCGGTGGCCGCGGTGGTGTTGGAGGGGATCACTTTGTACTGCGCCGGGGTGGCAGTGGCGGTGAGGCAGCCCTGGAAGGCGATCCGGTAGGTGGTGTAGACGGTCACTCCGCTCGCCACCGGCTCACTGACCCAGCGCGCCGGGGTGATGCTGTAGGTGTTGGCGACCGACGGGTCGGTCAGCATCCCCGGGCTGGTGGACAGCACCCGGGGGAACTCGCCGACCAGCGCGCTGAAGGGCTTCATCCGCGCCCGCTCCGGCCCGATGTCCCCGTCGATGCGGCCGGCGGTGAGCTCGGTGCCGGCAAAGCCGGTGTAGGTCTTGCCCATGTCGCAGCGGGCAGGGGTGATCGGGTCCACCGGGACCTCGTCCGGGGGAGGCAGGTCGGAGGGGGGCGGGAGGTCATCGGGCGGAACCACCGCCGGAGGAACTTCGCCCGGAGGAGTGGTCATGTTCCCCAGGTTGGCGCTCGAGGATCCGAGCGAGCAACCGGCGAACAACATTGCGGCGACGAGAGAGGCGGTCAGCGTCTTCATAGTGTGGGAGTTCATGGTCGGTCTCCTTGTCCTTTCTCGGGCTACTGGCAGAAGGTCGCGTCCTTCGCGACCGAAGCAAGGGCGGACTGAATGGTGCCGGTCGCCTTGAAGGCGGTCATGCACCGGTCG
>JAGSPQ010000565.1 GCA_018262385.1 Myxococcaceae bacterium
TGCCCCTGAGGCGGAGCTGCCGTCGAAGTACCGGGAGGTGATTCCGCCTGAGGCGGATCTGCCCACCCGGAAGGAATCGGTGTTCGCGCCGATCAAGATCGCCCTCGCCGAGAAGGAAGAGGTGCTGCGCGCGAAAGCCGAGAAGTCCGGCGCGGCCGAGCGGGCCCTCGCCGAGCGCAACGCCGTCCTCGCCGAGCGCGCCGCGGCGCTCGAAGCGCAGGAGAAGCAACTCGCCGCCGAAGAGAAGAGGCTCGCGGAGCGCGGGGCCCAGCTGAAGGCCGTCGGCCGCGAGGAGAAGGAGCTCGCCCGGCAGGAACGCGAGCGCCTTACCGCCGAGAAGAAGCTGCAGGCGGCGGCCGCCGCTCTGGCCCAGAACGAGCGGAAGAAGGCCGAGGAAGAGGCGCGGCTGGCCGCGAAGGCGAAGAAGCTGATGGCGCGCGAGGTGACCGCTGCCGACGAGAAGGCCGAGGTCGCCGCCCGCTCCGAGCGGCTCGGGGCGGAAGAGGCCGCCGACCGCACCCGCGACGAGAAGGTCGGCATCGTCAGCGAGCGCCTCGCCGCCGACGAGAAGGCGATGGCCGCCCGCGAGGCACGGCTGGTCGCCCTCGCCCAGCGGCTCAAGACCGCCGCCGACGATCTGCAGGTCGACGAGAAGCTGCTTCCGGGCGCTCCCGGCCGCCAGCAGATCAACGCCGCGATGATCCGGTGCGGGAAAGGCATCGAGCGCTGCGTCGAGGCACAGCTCAAGCGCAACCCGGTCGCCGGCCGCACCCAGGGCACGCTGCTGCTCACCATCGATGGCCGGGGCCGCACCTCGGACGCGCACATCAAGGACGGAGCGCTGAAGGGCAGCTTCCTCGAGGGCTGTGTCCAGGACGCGGCGAAGAAGTGGCGCTTCCCGTCCAGCGGGGACGAATACGAGCTCGAGGTCCCGCTCACCATCGTCGGCAAATAACGAAGATGGCGCGCACGTCTCCCAACCGGGCGGTGCTCTGCGCGACGGTGATCAGCGCGCTGTTCCTGCTGGGCGCGGCGAAGGCTCCGCGCGGGAAGCCCGATGCAGGCCCGGCGGCGGCGAGCGCGCCGAGCGTCGCTCCGCTGGGCCCGGGGCAGAACATCGGCTGGGCGCACGCCCCCTTCCAGTCGGAGAACTGCGCGATCTGCCACGAGCGCAAGGATCCGAAGAACCCCGGCAAGATCACGATGCCGGTGAACGAGCTCTGCTACTCGTGCCACGAGGAGATCCAGGACCTGATGCAGCGGCGGCCCCACTCTCACGAGCCGGCCCGCAAGGACTGCACCCTCTGCCACAACCCGCACAACGCCCCCGAGCGGAAGCTGCTCGTCCAGGAGCTGACCGCGCTGTGCTTCCGCTGTCACCCGCAGACCCAGCGCGACGTGCTCGGCGCGAAGGTGAGCCACATGCCGGTCACCGACGGCGACAAGTGCATGAACTGCCACAACCCCCACGCGGCCAGCGTCGAACGCCTGCTGCGCCGGATGCCCTACGACCTCTGCGTCACCTGCCACGGCATCGATGACGTCCGCGACAGCCGGGGGGTGAAGCTCGCCAACATCAAGCAGGTCCTCGAGGAGGGGCCGGTCAAGCACGGGCCGGTCGCCTCGAAGGACTGCTCGGCCTGCCACGCCCCGCACGGGAGCCCGAACTTCCGGCTGCTCTTCGACGCCTACCCGGCGGAGTTCTACGCGGCGTACGACCCGGAGAACTACGCGCTCTGCTTCGGGTGCCACAAGTCCGAGCTGGTCCGCGACGAGCAGACCACCACCCTCACCAAGTTCCGCAACGGCAGCCGCAACCTCCACTTCGTCCACGTCAACAAGGCCGAGCGGGGCCGCACCTGCCGCGCCTGCCACGAGACCCACGCCTCGCGTCAGCCGCACATGATTCGGGACACCGTGCCCTATGGCCCGAGAGGTTGGCCGCTGGACATCAACTTCCGCCCGCTGCCCGACGGCGGCGAGTGCGCCCGCACCTGTCACGCCAGCCGGACCTACTCGACCCGGGTGGTGCGGTAGCCGCGTCTCGTCAGGGGACGCAGACCCCGCCGAGGCACAGCTGGGGAGAAGGGCAGCCGCCCGGCTCCCCGTCCGGCACCAGACCGTTGTCGGTGCACACCCCGACGCCGGTCGCGCACTCCAGCACCGCGGTGTGGCAAGGGTCAGCCGAGGTGCAGGCGGCCCCGCAGGCGTTCGACTGGAAGTTCCAGCTGGTGCTCGCGCTGCCCCTGGCCCCGCAGTCGAGCGCCCAGGTGCCCTGCACCCGCTCCGGTCCCAGCACCAGCGGCGAGCCGCCGTCGTAGCCGCGCGCGCAGTTGAAGTGGCTGATCCCCTGGGTGTCGAAGGCGGTGACCAGCAGGTCGGCCCGCGTGCCCGAGGGGCCGGTGCAGGTCAGATCCCAGTGCCCGCTGGTCCCCCACAGAAACGCCGCCGGGCTCGCCCGCAGCTCGGCGATGTTGGTCTTCAGCGCCAGGGTCGGCGTCTGGGGAGCGGTGGGAACGCAGCTGTCGGTGCCCAGCGCCAGCGGGCTGGGCAGGGTGATCGTGCCCGACAGCAGGTAGTAGGCGACGCCCGGATCTTCGCCGGCGAAGGTGAAGGACGCGCTCCCGGTCGCCCCGGCAAACGGCAGGTCGAGGGTGGAGTCGAGGGTGAAGGTCCCGTGCAGATCCCGCGCGGTGGGCCCGGTCACCAGCGTCCAGCCGCTGAAGTGCCGGGTGGTCACCGTGATCGTCTTCTTCGCGGCGTCGCGGGTCAGCTCCGACTGCGGCACCCGCAGCCAGTAGCCCTGGCCTTCCTGCCAGGCGACCGACAGCGCGTCGAAGCTCTTCCCGGTCAGCTCGGTGTGGAAGGTGAGGGTGACCGGCGCGGGGAACAGGGTGCCCTCCGGCCCGAGCCGGTAGGCGCTGCCCACGCCGCCCGGAGCCAGGTTGGTGAGCGCCTGGATGGTGAAGTCGGCCGGGCCGGTGACGACGCCGGCCGGAATGTCGAGCACCAGCCTGCCGTCGTCCGACGCGAGCCGGCCGCCCGCCGAGCCGACGCCGAGCGAGGACGGAACCCCGATCGGAGTCCCCGGCGCGGCGGGCCGGGGGCGGGCGGAAGGCGTCGACGAGGTCGGCCCCCCGCAGCCCGCGAGCCCAAACGTCACCAGTGACAGCGCGGCGAAGAGCGCGCGGACGGCCTTCATGGGTCCGAGTATGCCTCTTCCGACCCTTCCCCGATTGGGTGAGTACACCCAGCCGGCCGGCGAAGTTGGGTCAAATCACCCAGATCGAGCCGCCGCAGCAGATGCATGCAATTGATCTGTTTCTCCGGATGAGCCGGAGTGTCTGTTCTGCTGCTTTGTCGAGGAGAGATCGTCGACAGCGGGTGGGAATTCGGTCAGCTTGCGCGCGAGGTGACCATGTCTCGAATCGCGCTGCTCGGGCTGTTGCTTCTTCCACTCGCGGCCTCGAGCGCGTCGGCGGTGAAGCCGGCCCCGCCCGCCAAGGCGCCGCCGGCGGCGAAGCCCGCTTCTGGTCCCGTCGTGGCGACCGAGACCGACTTCCCGCTGGGGCCGATGCCTCCCGGGCCGAAGGTCGCGTGGACCCACGCCCCCTACCAGGACGGCGACTGCTCCCTGTGCCACGAGCGCAAGGACCCGAAGAGCCCCGGCAAGCTGTTCGCCCCGGTCAACGAGGTCTGCCTGTCGTGCCACGAGGAGTTCGCCGCCGTCCTCGGCCGCGGTCACGTGCACCGGCCGACGAAGAAGAGCTGCAGCAACTGCCACAACGCCCACAACTCGCCGGAGAAGAAGCTGCTCCACGCCGAGGTCCCGAAGCTCTGCGCCGGCTGCCACGACGAGACCCTGAAGGAGATCTCGACCTCGAAGGTGAAGCACGCCGCCGTCGAGCGCGACCGCAAGTGCCTCAACTGCCACAACGCACATGGCTCGAGCTTCGAGCAGCTGCTGGTGAAGGCGCCCTTCGACCTCTGCGTCT
>JAGSPQ010000566.1 GCA_018262385.1 Myxococcaceae bacterium
GCCGTCCGATCCACCCACCCGAAAGAGGGCTGATGAACCACTCGATGAAGGGATTCGTGATCGCCTCGGCGGTCGCGTCGCTGTTCGCCAGCGCGGCTCACGCCGGCGACAAAGCGGCGCCGAAGAAGGAGACCAAGGTCGCCGCCAAGGTCCGCTGCGAGGGGATCAACGCCTGCAAGGGCAAAGGGGAGTGCGGCAGCGCCAGCGGCAACTCGTGCGCCGGCACCAACGAGTGCAAAGGCAAGGGCTGGGTTCAGGTCGCCGAGCAGGAGTGCAAGGCGAAGGGCGGCAAGGTGCTCTGAGCTCCGGGCCCCGAGCGAATTCCGGGGCTGGGTGGATCGGGTGGAAGCCCCAGAGGCATCCGTGCCGAGCGCCTTCGGGTCGCACCGCCAGACCCCATCGGTGCGCGGCCGACCGAAAGCCAACCGGGCCGGAAGGTCGCCCTCCCAGCCCGTTTCAAAGCGAAGTCGAAACCCGCGCTCAGCCCTTGGGCTGCTCGCTCCACAAGATCAGATCGCCCTTCGCCAGGTACTCGCTGTCGCTGAACGCGCCGTAGAAGTCGTCGAGCATCGTGTCGAAGTCCGGGTACCGGCTGTCTTTGCGGTCCTGGGTCATCTTGTCGAAGATCGGATCGAGCTTCGAGGGGCACTCCGAGTTGACCTCGGAAGGCAGCGGCGAACGGCGACCGGGAATCTGCCCGGTCATCATCTAGTAGAGCAGAATTCCCAGGCCGTACACGTCGGACGACGCGGTAACTTCTTTGCCGCGCGAGATCAACTCGGGCGACATGTAGCCCATGCCCCCGGTGCCGACGAACACCTGCGGCATCCCCTTGGTCTGGTCGACCTCGATCACCCGCGAGAGGCCGAAGTCGGCGATCTTCACGTTGCCCCAGGTGTCGAACAGCACGTTCTCGGGCTTGATGTTGTGGTGGTGCAGCCCGGTGTGGTGGGCGGCCCGCAGCGCGTACGACAGCTGGAGGAAGTAGCGGATCCCGAGCGCCACCGGGATGCCCTTGCCCCCGCCAGCGTCGAGCTTCTCGCGCAGCGAGCCCTTCATCAGCTCCATCACGAAGTACGGCCGAGCCACGTCGGTGTTCTGATCGAGGATCGGCACGATCCCCGGGTGCTTCACCTGGGCCTGCGCGCACAGCTCTTTCTTCAGCCGCTTGATCACCTCGCCGCGCTGCAAGAACGAGAAGTACCCGAAGATGTCCTTCAGCTCCTTCACGCAGATGTCCATCCCGAGGGCGTTGTGCTTGCCCTTGAAGACGGTGCCCAGCGGGCCCGAGCCGATCGGGTCGTACTTCACGTAGCGCAGGTCGATGTCCTGACCTTTGCCTCCCGCCGCGGGGGCCGCCATTGCAGACGTCAACGCCATCGGAGCAGCCATCGATGCAGACCGTGCCCAAGGAGGAGGGGGTGCGTATGGGGGGGAACGAATCTCGGGAGCGGTGAGGCTCGTCGAACTGCGGGGGCGGCTTGCGGCCTGCGCGCGGAGGCGGAGGGGGCGGCGGCGGGGCCAGCTGCTCGTCGGCATCGAGGAGCAGATCGGTGGCGGGCGGCGGCGGCGGCTGAGGGCTGTCGATGATCACCGACGACTGGGTCGCCTCGTCCGGCGAGATCTGATCGGCGAAGAACTCGCCCACCTCGCCGGAGAACTTGTCGAGGTAGTCGCCCTCGACCACCCGCTGTCCCTGGTCGGTGAGCTTCAGCAGCGCCTCGCGATCCATCGCGATGTAGTGAAACTTCCGCAGGAAGAAGAAGTAGCTGTCGAACTCGATGCTCACGTTCGACTCGAGCGACACCTTCACGTCGGCGAGCTTGTTGCTGCGACCGGTGCGACCGTTCTCCTGAAGGCTCCTCAAAATGAAGAGCGCTTCGTTGCTCACCTTGTCGCGGGTCATTGCGGTTTGGGCCATGGGCTTTTTTTGTCGGTGCTACTTGATGCGGAGCAGCTGTTTGACCGTTTCCAGAACTTCAGCGAACTTCACCGGCTTGCGCAGATAGATGTCGACGCCCAGCTTCAGCGCCCGTTCCTGCGCGTCCCGCCCACCCGCCGAGATCGCCACCACCGGCATCTTCGCCAGCGTCGGCTCGGCGCGGATCTTCTCCAGCAACTGAAAGCCGTCCATCACCGGCATGTACAGATCGGTCATCACCAGGTTGAACGGCGAGGCCATCAGCTGGTTGAGCGCGTTGTGCCCGTCGGGCGCGAAGTGGACCTCGAGCGGCACCGTGCCCTTCAGCTCGTTGGCGGCCAGCTTCTTCAGCACATAACTGTACATCTCGATGATGTGGGGGTTGTCCTCCACGATCAGCACCCGGAAGCCACCGGCCGGCGGCGCCTGGGGCCCGGCCGGAGGGTGGGCCTCGATGGTCAACAACCGCTCCAGATGTTTGCGATGGTTTTCCGAATCGACGGCAATTCCAACTCCCGCGCCGCGCCCACCGGCTTGCTCGGTTCGCACCCACGCGACCCGCCCGACGATCTCTACCGGATCCAGCAGGCCCGGGAAAGAAAGAGACAGCGGCACGAAGGCTCCCACCTCCGCCTTCCAGTCGGTCTGGATGAACAGCCCCCCCTTCGAAAGGTTCTCGGTGGCATCAGAAAAGGACCGGTGATCCGGGTAATCGACCCGGAGGATGAACGGCACGCGCAGGGAGTCGCGCTGGTCGGATTCGGAGCTCACTTGGCGGAAGGGTCGGATTGTCGGTGGCCCAGCGCGTAGGCCGCAAGGTTTTCGTTGACGCAGCCACGCCGCGAACCTACGAACCGCCGCCATGTCGGATGCCGTCGCGTTCACCCCGGAAGAACTGAAGAAACTCGATGCCGGCCTTTCCGAATTGCTCGGCCATTACCCTGTGGATCGCAAGCGCGCGGCGATGCTGCCCGCGCTGCGGCTGCTGCAGGAAATCAAGGGCTGGTGCACCCCGGAAGGAATGAAGCACGTCGCCGACAAGCTCCAGACCACCGTCGAGCGCGCGTACGAGGTCGCCACCTTCTACGTGATGTTCCACACCCAGAAGCCCGGCAAGTACGTGATCGACGTCTGCACCAACCTCTCGTGCGCGCTGCGCGGAGCCGAAGGGATGCTCAAGCACCTCGAGGTCAAGCTCGGGACCCAGGCCGGCACCAACGGCGACAAGTTCTTCCTGCGCGAGACCGAGTGCCTCGCCAGCTGCGGCACCGCGCCCTGCTTCCAGATCAACGAAGACCACCACGAGAATCTGACCAAGGAGAAGGTCGACAAGCTGCTCGAAACGCTCGTCTGAACCGATCCCATGAACGTCGAGAAAGTCGTCACCCGGAACTGGGGCAAGCCTGGGCAGAACACGCTCGCCGGCTACAAGCAGCACGGCGGCTACGAGTCGCTGAAGAAGGCGCTCGAGCTGGCGCCCGAGGCGGTGCTGGCCGAGGTGAAGAAGTCGAACCTGCGCGGCCGCGGCGGCGCCGGCTTTCCCACCGGCCTCAAGTGGAGCTTCGTCCCCAAGGACAACCCCAAGCCCCGGTACCTGGCGATCAACGCCGACGAGTCGGAGCCCGGCACCGCCAAAGACCGCTTCATCCTCGAGAATGATCCCCACTCGCTGCTCGAGGGGATCGCGATCGCGTGCTGGGCGCTCGGCGCGCACACTTGCTACATCTACGCGCGGGGCGAGTTCAAATACCCCAGCGCGGTGCTCGACAAGGCGATCGCCGAGGCAACCGCCGCCGGCATCTTCGGCAAGAAGCTGCTGGGCCGGGACTTCGAGCTCAACGTCTACCAGGTGCGCGGCGCCGGGGCGTACATCTGCGGGGAAGAGACCGCGATGCTCGAGTCGCTCGAGGGAAAGAAGGGCTGGCCCCGGCTCAAGCCCCCCTTCCCCGCGGTCAGCGGCCTGTTCGGCTGCCCGACGGTGGTGAACAACGTCGAGACGATCGCCACCCTGCCGGCCATCTTCGAGAAGGGCGCCGAGTGGTTCGCCAAGTTGGGCACCGACAAGTCGGGCGGGACCCGGCTGGTCACCCTCTCCGGCGTCTGCAATCGGCCCGGCACCTACGAAGTGTCGATGCAGACCACGCTCAAGGATCTGATCTTCGACGAGCAGTTCGGCCAGGGGATGCCCCACGGCCGCACCGTCAAGGCGGTGATCCCCGGCGGCTCGTCGGCGCCGGTGCTGACCGCCGACGAGATGGGGGTCGCGCTCGAGTTCGAGGCCTTCAAGCCGCTCAACTCGATGGCCGGCTCGGGCGGGATCATCGTGATGGACGACACCTGCTGCATGGTGCGCTGCCTGTGGCGGGTGACCCGGTTCTACGCCGAAGAGTCCTGCGGCCAGTGCACCCCCTGCCGCGAAGGGATGCCGTGGATGACCCGGCTGCTGCGGAAGATCGAAGAGGGCCGCGGCGAGCCGAAGGATCTCGAGGCGCTGATGCAGGTGGCGACCTCGATCGCCCCCTGGCCGCCGATTGGCCTGGGCAACACCATCTGCGCGCTCGGCGACGCGGGCGCGCTGCCGGTGCAGAGCTTCGTGACGAAGTTCAAGTCGGAGTTCGAGCAGCACATCGCCGAGCACCGCTGCCCCTACGGCGACAAGCCGTGGGGCGCGTTCGGAGAGTTCCAATGAGCCCCGAGCAGGTGCTGTTCTGGGTGTTCGCCGTCTCGACGGTGATCGCGGCCAGTGGAGTGGTGATCGCCAAGAACCCGATCGCCGCCGCGATGAGCCTGGTGGCGACCTTCTTCTTCCTCGCCGGGATCTACGTGCTGCTGTGGGCGCACACCATCGCTGCGCTCCAGGTGCTGGTCTACGCCGGCGCGATCATGGTGCTGTTCCTGTTCGTGATCATGCTGCTGTCGCTGCAGGACACCGGCCGGACGATGCAGTTCTCGGTCGCCCGGCTGCTGGGCGCGATCGGCACCGCGGGGCTGCTCGCCGCGCTGATCGCTTCCTTCCGCCAGCTGCCGGTGATCGAGAAGACCTGGACCCAGGACCCGGTGCAGATCGCCAGCTTCGGCACCATCCAGAAGGTCGGCGAGGTGCTCTACACCCAGTGGCTGTTCCCCTTCGAAGCTGTCTCGCTGCTGTTGCTGGTCGCGATTCTCGGCGCGGTGGTCGTCGCCAAGCCCCGCATCTGACCCGGACCCATGACCTCCATTCCGACCTCGTACTACCTGAGCCTCTCCGCGGTTCTGTTCTGCACCGGCATGCTCGGGGTCCTGATTCGCCGCAACGCGCTGGTGGTCTTCATGTGCGTCGAGCTGATGCTCAACGCCGCGAACCTCACCTTCCTCGCCTTCGCCCGCGACCGGGGTGACATCAACGGTCACATTTCGGCGTTCTTCATCATCGCCGTCGCCGCCGCGGAAGCCGCGGTGGGCCT
>JAGSPQ010000567.1 GCA_018262385.1 Myxococcaceae bacterium
TTCGCCGGAGGCTTGGGGACCCGCGCGGCCGGCAGCGGGGTCTTCTCGTCCTTCTTCAGCAGGCGCACCGAGCGCACCTTCTCGAGCAGCTCGGCGCGCACCACCTCGAGGTCGTCCTTGCCGCCGCGGGAAGGCTTGGCGACGAAGTCGAACGCGCCCAGCTCGAGCGCCTTGAAGACGTCGGAGTCGTGCGCGTAGGACGACAGCACGATCACCGGCGTGGGCGAGTGCGCCATCAGCAGCCGCAAGAACGAGAAGCCGTCGAGCTTCGGCATCTCGAGATCGAGGGTGATCACGTCCGGCTTGAGCGCGTGCGCCTTCTTCAGGCCTTCTTCGCCGTCGGCGGCGCGGTCGACCACCTCGATCCCCGGCGAGGCCTCGAGGATCTGGGTGATCGCCCGCCGGTTCGAGGGCGAGTCGTCGATCACCAGCACCCGAATCGTCTTCTCGCGTTTCACCATCGAGGCTCAGGCCCCTGCCGGGCGGCGGTAGACGAGATCGCCGGTGAGCTGGACGAGCGCGAAGTCGGTGCTGAAGGTCAAGAGGCTCTCCGAGTGTCCGAGCAGCAGGTACCCGCCCGCGACGAGCTGTTCCCAGAACGAGTGGACCACTTTCCGGCGCGCCGCGGGCTCGAGATAGATGAGCACGTTGCGGCAGAAGATCGCGTCCATCCGCGGCAGCAGCTTCAGCCCCGCCTCGTCGAGCAGGTTCAGGTGCCCGAACGAGACCCGGTTCTTCAACCCCGCCTTGACCCGGAAGCGCCCGGCGCTGATCGGGTCGAAGTGGCGCGCCAGCTGGGCGGGGGTGGTGGTGCGCAGCGCCGAGCTGCCGTACTCGGCGGCGCGGGCGGCGGTGAGCATCCGGCGCGAGATGTCGGTGCCGTGGATCTGCACGTCCCAGCCGTCGAACAGGCCGGTCTCGGCGATCAGCATCGAGAGGGTGTACGGCTCCTCGCCGGACGAGCAGCCGGCGGACCACAGCCGCAGCTTCCGCGACGACGCGTTCTGCTGGCACAGCCGCGGCAGCAGCTCGCGCTCGAACGAGCCGAGCTGGGTCGGCTCGCGGAAGAAGTACGTCTCGTGGGGAACCAGCAGCTCGATCGCCAGCTCGACCTCTTCTCGCGCCCGGGCGTCGAAGCGCAGGTAGCGGTAGTAGCCGCTGTAGTCGCGCAGCGAGAGCGCCTCGAGCCGGGGCCACAGGCGCCGCTCGACGACGTACTTGAGATCCTCGCGCAGCTGCAGCCCGCACGCGTCGAGCAGCAGCTCCTTCAGCAGGCGGAACTCCTCCGCGGTGAGCAGCGGGCGGGCGTCCTCCTCGAACGGCATCAGCGCTCCGCCAGCCTCGCGGCAGACACCATCATCAGCTCGCGGGTGAGCGCGTCGGTCTCGCGTTCGAGGGCGGCGTGCAGGGGAATCAGGGTCTCGCGCCCGCCCGAGACGGCGAGGGTGCGGGCGGCGGCGACCCGTACGTCCCAGCGGGGGTGCTGGAGGCGCTCGACGGCGAGCTTCACCCCTTCGGCGGACCCGGCGGCGAACGTCAGGGCCGCCTTCACCACCTCGGCGTCGGCGTGCCGCGCCGCGCTCTGCAGCAGGCCGATCGACAGCACCCCGAGCTGGAAGAGCGACTGGAGCGCGGCGAGCGCCACTGCGCCCGAGCTGGCGAGCAGCGCCTCGAGGGTGGCGGTGACCTCTTTGGCGCCCAGCTCCCCGGCGGCGACCGCGGCCGAGGTGAGCACCGCCGGCTCGTCGTCGGCGAGCGCGCGGCGCAGCAGCGGCAGCGCATCGGCCGGAGCCAGGCGGGCCAGCGCGCGGGCGGCGGCGCGGCGCACCAGCGCCGACTCGTCGGCGAGCGCGGTGGAGAGCAGCTCGACCCCGAGGGTGGCCGAGGCCTCGGCGGCGGCGGCGCGGACCCGCTCGTCGGCCTCGTGGGCGCACCGGCGGAGCATCGCCAGCGCCTCGGCGGGCGGCGCCACCTGGGCGTAGGCCCGCAGGGCGTGGGGCCGGGGGCGGCGCTCGAGCGACTGGAGCAGCGCCTGGGTGCACTGGGCGGGCACGGTGACCGCGAGGGTGACGAGGGCGCGCGCGGCCGAGGCGGCGAGCAGATCGTCATCCAGCATCTCGGCCAGCGGGGCGACCGCCGCTTCCGATCGCGAGCGCCCCAGCGCGCGGGCGGCCAGCTCGGCGAGCTCGAAGTCTCCGGCCGCGGCGAGCGCGGCGAGGGCGGGGACCAGCACCGGCTCGGCGGCCCTCAAGACCGCCTCGCCCGCGACCGAGCGCGCCTCTCGGCCGAGCGAGGTGAGCGCGGGCGGATCTCCGGCCAGCAGGGCGTTGGCTCCCGGGAGCCCGAGCCGGATCAGCACCTTCAGCGCGGCCTCGGCGAGCTCCCCTCCTTCGGCGGCGCCGGCCACCCCGACCGCGAGCGAGGACAGCGCGGCGGCCTGAACCGCCTGCAGCGCTCCGTGGCGCAGCGCGCGTTCCTCCGAGGCGAGCGCCTGGGTAAGCCACCCCTCGGCCTGCTCGACGTGGCGCAGGGTCACCTTCAGCTCGCCCTCTCCGTCGGCGGCGAGGCCGACCTCGCGCGCGCCGAGGCCGGCGAGGGCGGCGTCGCGGGCGGGGGTGAGCAGGCCGCGGCACAGCAGCGCGAAGGCGGTCGGGTGGGCGATCTGCCCGAGCAGGCGCCAGGCGCTGCGGGCGGTCTCGGGCGCCTCGAGGTGCGGCAGCAGGGAGGGCAGCGGCGGGGGCCGGGAGAGCTGGCCGAGGCCCTCGAGCGCGCACAGCCGCAGCAGCGGCTCTTTCGAGTCGAGCAGGCGCTCGAGCGCCCGGCCGGCCGCGACGCCGCCGATTCGGCCCAGCGCCTCGGCGGCGGCGACGCAGACGTTGGGGTCGGGATCCTCGAGCCGGCCGATCAGCTCGCCCACCGCGTCGGGTTGGCGCAGCTCGCCCAGGATGTCGGCGGCGAACTTCCGCTGATCGGGATCCGGGTGCTGCAGCAGGGTGAGCAGCGAGGGGACCGCCGGGGGCCCGAGCTGGGCGAGCGCCATCGCCGCCGCGTTGCGGGCGCCGGTCTGGCCGCGATCTCCCAGCACGTGGATCAGCCGATCGACGAGGGCTGGGGTGGCGTCGACCCGCGCCAGCAGCTCGGCCGCCAGCTTCCGCACCCGCCAGCTGACGTCGTAGAGCGCGGCCACCAGCCCCTCGAGCGCGTCCTCGCCCATCCCCGCCGCCAGCAGCTGCTGGTAGCGCGCCTCGGCCGCCTCGTCTCCTTCCAGCGGCATCACGGCGCGGCCTCCCGATCGACCAGCAGCGCCTTCACGTCGAGCATCAGCAGCAGCCGGGGGCCGACCGAGCACACCCCGAGGACGTGCGCGCGGGCGCCAGGCTTCCCCGCCAGCGGGGCGGCCTGCAGCGCCTCGATCGGCACCTTGAGGATCGCGTTCACCGCGTCGACCCGCAGCGCGATGCGCGAGGGGCCCAGCTTGCACAGCACCAGCCGCTCGCTGTGATGGGGCGCAGGGATCTCGCCCAGCAGCTGGCGGCGAACGTCGACGACCGGGATGATCGCGCCGCGCAGGTTGACCACCCCTTCGACGAAGGCGGGCGCCCGGCGCACTTTGGTGATCGGCGGCACCGCGAGGATCTCTTCGACCCTCATGATGTCGATCACGTACTCCTCGTCACCGATGCGGAAGGCGCACAGCTGCACCGGCTCGGCGCCGAGCTCGGGGGCGGCGGCGGTCATCGAAGCACCCGCGCCACGTCGAGCAGGATGTAGAGCCCGTCGCCCTTGCGCGCGAGGCCGACGATCGCGTCGCGATCGGTGGTGCCGGCGGGGGGCGCCTCGAAGCGCGAGGCGAGCAGCTTCACCACCTCGTCCACCCCGTCGACCAGCACCCCGGCGTCGCCCAGCTCGTCGCGCACCAACACCACCCGGGCGCTGCGCGGCAGGTCGGCCGGCCCGGTGACCACCGGCGCCTTGTCCGCCAACCCTTGATGTCGTAGACCGGCAGCACCTCGCCGCGCAGGTTCATCACCCCCAGCAGGCCCTGCTGGCCGCGAGGGACCTCGGTGAGCAGCGGCACCTTGACGATCTCGCGGACGTCTTCGATCGCCATCGCGTAGGTCTCGGTCTCGAGGCGGAAGGCGAGGAACTCCTGGGGCTCTTCGGTGTCGATCGGCCTCACCGGCTCGGCGGCGTCGGGCTGGAGCGTCTGCAGCGGGCCGACCTCCTCGTCGGGCCGATAGAAGAACGAAGCGAGGAGCGTCGAGAGCGGCAACGGGGAAGGTTTTAGCGCACCCGGCCGTTATCGCGAGGACGCATACTGCCGCGACCCATGGTCCTCGTTCTTTCGATGGTGCTCGCAGCCGCCGCGGTCGATGCCGGGGCGGCCGACGCGGGGGCGGCCGATGCCGGCGTCACTGCCGGCTGGCGGTTGTCGCAGAAGCTTCCGAAGGGCAGCGCACTGCGCGAGGCGCTGGTGGCCGACCTGGTCGCCGATGCGGGAAAGGATCCGAAGACCCGGGGAGAAGCGCCGCTGACCCGGGAAGAGTGCGACGCGCTGCTCGACGATCCCCGGGCCGAGCTGATCTACGGGGCGAAGACGGTGTCGATCACCGCGCCGTCGATGCTGACCCGGCAGCGAAACGATCACCTCGACCTGATGAAGCTGTTCCTCCAGCCCGAGCGGCTGAATGCGGGGGTGGCGTTCGTGAAGGAGCACCGCCCGTTGCTCGAGCGGGCCCAGGGGAAGCACGGGGTGGACTTCGAGGTGATCATCGGCATCCTCACCTGGGAATCGAAGCTGGGGACGATCACCGGCGACTACCGGGCGTTCAACGCCCTCGCCTCCCAGGCGTTCTTCGTCGAGGACGCCAGCGCGATCGCGCTCGCCTCGGTGGAAGAGAAGAAGCTGCTCAACGAGGCGGCGCAGAAGAAGCGGGTGGCCACCATTCGCGAGCGCGGCCGGAAGAACCTGGTGGCGCTGCTGCGCCAGTGCAAGGCGCGGGGGATCGACGCGCTGGAGGTGAAGGGCAGCTGGGCGGGTGCGCTCGGCTTCCCGCAGTTCATGCCGGCCAGCCTGCAGTGGGCGGACGACGGCAACGGGGACGGGAAGATCGACCTCTTCACCTTCGACGACGCGATCTTCTCGATCGGCCGCTACCTGGCCGAGCACGGCTTCCGCAAAGACCGGAAGAAGGCGGTCTGGGACTACAACCACGAGGACGCCTACGTGCAGGGGGTGCTGGCCTACGCCGATGCGCTGCGGGCCCTGCTGACGCCGGACGCGGGCACCCTCGACGCCGCAAAGCGCTGAGGGCAGCTCAATCGGTTGCGCACCCCGGGCCTCCCGGGGGTCCCCCCGGCGGAGGCTTTCCCGTGC
>JAGSPQ010000034.1 GCA_018262385.1 Myxococcaceae bacterium
CGGGGGTCAATACATCCACCGCACGATGGCGACGCCCGATCGATTCTCGCTGCCGCAGCTCGCCGAGAGCGGCCGCAAGCCGGACTGGTTGAAGGTCCGGGTGCCGCACGGCGGCGGATACGAGCGGGTGAAGGCGCTGGTGCGTCGGACGAAGTTGTCGACCGTCTGCGAAGAGGCGCGCTGCCCGAACATCGCCGAGTGCTGGGGCGGCGGCACCGCGACGGTGATGCTGATGGGCGAGGTGTGCACCCGCGCGTGCCGCTTCTGCCACGTGAAGGTCGGCGCTCCGCCTCCGCTCGATCCGATGGAGCCGGTGAACCTCGCGCTGGCGGTCAAGGAGATGGACCTCGAGTACATCGTGGTCACCTCGGTCAACCGCGACGATCGCCCCGATGGCGGCGCCTCGCACTTCGCCTCGGCGATTCGCGAGCTGAAGACCCAGTCGCCGAAGACCACCGTCGAGGTGCTGATCCCCGACTTTCAGGGGCAGGAAGACGCGCTCGCCCGGGTCGCCGAGGCCCACCCCCACGTGGTGGCCCACAACATCGAGACGGTCGAGCGGCTCACCCCCAAAGTGCGCGATCGGCGCGCGACCTACGCGCAGTCGCTGCGGGTGCTCCAGTACCTCAAGCAGCGGCCCGAGAAGCTCTACACCAAGACCTCGATCATGGTCGGCCTGGGCGAGACGCAGGAAGAGCTCGAGCAGACCTTCAAGGCGTGCCGCGAGGTGGGCGTCGACGTGCTGACCCTCGGCCAGTACCTGCAGCCGTCGCAGTACCACCTGCGGGTCGAGAGCTTCGTCACGCCCGAGAAGTTCGCCGAATACAAGAAGGTGGCGGAGGGCTACGGCTTCCTCTATGTCGCCGCGGGGCCGCTGGTCCGTTCTTCCTACCGGGCGGCAGAGTTCTTCCTGCGTGGACTGATGGAGCGCGAGCGCACCGCGAATGCCAACCCTTAATCTGCTGCAGGCCGTGAACGACGCGCTGCGCGTCGAGATGCGCCGTGATCCCCGGACGATCGTGCTGGGCGAAGACGTCGGCAAGTTCGGCGGAGTGTTCCGCGCGACCGCCGGCCTCTACGAGGAGTTCGGGCCGGATCGGGTGATCGACACTCCGCTGGCCGAGGGCGGGATCATCGGCACCGCGATCGGGATGGCGATGTACGGCCTCAAGCCGGTGCCCGAGATCCAGTTCTCGGACTTCATCTTTCCCGGCTTCGATCAGATCGTCTCCGAGCTGTGCAAGCTGCGGTACCGATCGGGCGGGCAGTACACCGCGCCGGTGGTGATCCGCACCCCGTTCGGAGGCGGAATCCGCGGCGGCCACTACCACTCGCAGAGCCCCGAGGCGCTGTTCATCCACCAGGCGGGGCTGAAGGTGGTCGCGCCGAGCAACCCGTACGACGCCAAGGGCCTGCTGCTGGCGGCGATGCGGCAGCCGGATCCGATCATCTTCTTCGAGCCCAAGCGGGTGTACCGGGCCTCGAAGGGCGAGGTGCCCGAGGGCGACTACGAGGTCCCGCTGGGGGTGGCGAAGGTGCTGCGCGAAGGCACCGCGATGACGGTGATCGCCTGGGGCGCGATGGTCCACGAGGCGCTGATCGCCGTCGAGAAGGCGGCCGAGGCGGGCATCGACTGCGAGCTGATCGATCTGCGCACCCTGTGGCCGCTGGACATCGACTGCCTCGTCGCCAGCGTCGAGAAGACCGGCCGGGCGGTGATCGTCCACGAGGCGCCGCGCACCTGCGGCCTGGGCGGAGAGATCTCCTCGCTGATTCAAGAACGGTGCTTCGTGCACCTGCAGGCGCCGGTGAAGCGGGTCACCGGTTGGGACACGCCGTTCCCGTACACGCTGGAAAACGAATACCTCCCGCTGGCTCCGCGAATCCTGCAAGGGATCGAGGACACCGCGAAGTTCATCGTCTGAAAAGGAACGACCATGGCGCTCTACGACTTCAAGCTCCCTGACATCGGCGAAGGCGTCGTCGAGGGCGAGATCGTCAAGTGGCTGGTGAAGCCGGGCGACGAGATCAAGGAGGACCAGCCGATGGTGGAGGTGATGACCGACAAGGCGACGGTCGTCATTCCCAGCCCCAAGCGCGGCAGGGTCACCAAGGTCTGGGGGAAGGAAGGCGAGATCGCGAAGGTCCACCACCCGCTGGTGACGCTCGAGATGGGCGAGGGGGGCGGGGGGGCCGAGAAGGGCAACGGCCACGCGGCGGCGGCCCTCGCTGCGGTGAAGGCCCCGGCGGCCGCCGTCCGCGCTCCGGCTCCAGCTCCGGCGATGCGCGCCGAGGCCAGCTCGGACAAGGTGCTGGCGACCCCGGTGACGCGGCGGATGGCGCGCGAGCACGGCCTCGACCTGGCGCGGATCTCGGGCACCGGGCCGCAGGGGCGGGTGACGAAGGTCGACGTCGAGGCGATGCTCTCGAACGGCGGGGCGGCGGTGAACGGCTCGGCTCCGGCTCAGCGGGCTCCGATCGCGCCAAGCGCTCCGCTGCAGCTGGTGCGAGGCGACACCCGGGTTCCGATTCGCGGGCTGCGCAAGAAGATCGCCGAGAAGATGGTGAAGTCGAAGTTCACCGCGCCGCACTACACCTTCGTCGAAGAGATCGACGCGACCGGGTTGGTGGGCGTTCGGGAGCGGCTCAACCTGGCGCTGAAGGCGCAGGGCGACGAGACGAAGGTCTCGTTCCTCCCGTTCTTCTGCAAGGCGCTGGTCGGCGCGTTCCGCGAGTTTCCGGAAGTGAACTCGAACATGGACGAGGCGACCCAGGAGCTGATCGTCCGCGGCGACTACAACGTCGGCATCGCGGCGGCCACCGCGACCGGCTTGACCGTGCCGGTGGTGAAGGGCGTCGATCGGCTCTCGATGAAGGCGCTGGCCGCCGAGATCACCCGGCTCGGCGCGGCGGCCCGCGACGGCAAGCTCAAGATGGACGAGCTGACCGGCGGCAGCTTCACCATCACCTCGCTCGGCCAGACCGGTGGGCTGTTCGCCACTCCGATCATCAACCACCCCGAGGTGGCGATCATGGGCATCCACAAGATGCGCAAGCGTCCGGTGGTGGTCGAGGACGACAAGATCGAGGTGCGGCAGATGATGTACCTGTCGTTCTCGTTCGATCACCGGGTGATCGACGGCGCGGTCGGGGCCAACTTCGCCTACGCGGTGATCAAGTACCTGGTGAACCCCGAGCTGTTGTTCCTCGAGATGGCCTGACCATGACCCGCGCGGAGAAGGCGGTCACGAAGGCGAAGGCGGCGAAGCAGAAGCCTGCCGCGGCGGCGAAGAAGAACGGCTCGAACGGCTCGCACCCGGTGGTCCAGACCGAGGCGAAGGCGACGCTGTCGACCCAGCAGCTGCTCGAGATCTACCGGGCGATGCTGCGGATCCGGGTGCTCGACGAGCGGATGATGACGCTCCAGCGCCAGGGCCGGATCGGGTTCTACGGCACCTGCTCGGGCCAGGAGGCGGCGACCATCGCCAGCACCTACGCGCTGCGCGCCAGCGACTGGATCGTGCCGGCACTGCGCGAGGCGGGCGCGATGCTGATGCGCGGCTTTCCTCTCGTGCCCTACATCGCCCAGGTGTTCGGCAACTCAGGCGATCTGACCAAGGGCCGGCAGATGCCCTCGCACCAGGCCGGCCGCAGCGTGAACCAGGTCAGCTGGGGCTCGTGCATCGGCTCGCAGCTGCCGCACGCGGTCGGGATTGCGTTCGCGGCGAAGCTTTCGAAGCACGACACCGTGGCGATGGCGTTCATGGGTGACGGCGCCACCAGCAGCAACGACTTCCACACCTCGATGAACTTCGCCGCGGTGTTCAAGGCGCCGGTGGTCTTCGTCTGTCAGAACAACCACTGGTCGATCAGCATCCCGACCCATCGCCAGACGGCGAGCGAGTCGATCGCGATCAAGGCGGTCGCCTACGGAATGCCGGGCGTGAAGGTCGACGGCAACGATCCCGAGGCGGTCTACGCGGCGTGCGCGGCGGCGGTCGAGCGGGCGCGCCGAGGCGGAGGGCCGACGCTGGTCGAGTGCGAGACGTACCGGATGGGCGCTCACTCGTCGTCCGACGATCCGACCCGGTACCGCGATCAGGCCGAGGTCGATCGCTGGAAGCTGCGCGATCCGATCGATCGCACCCGGGCGAAGCTGATCAAGGCGAAGGGGCTGACCGAGGCCAGCGACACCCGGCTGCGCGCGGACCTGCTGAGCGAGATCAACGCGGCGATCAAGGAAGTCGAAGCGCTGCCCAACCCGCCGAGCTCGACCCTGTTCGAGGACGTGTACGCCGAGCTGCCCTGGCACCTGCAGCAGCAGCAGCAGGAGTTCGAGGCGGCGCTGAAGCGGGCGGGCGGCGATCTGGGCGGCGGCCACTGATCGGCGTTACACGGTTCGAACGATGAGTGACGCCCGCCAGTTGCTCGCAGACGCGCAGACCGCCGAGGTCAAAGGCGACAAGGCCGAGGCGATCAAGCTGCTGCGCAAGGTCGCCGAGATCTACCGCGACAAGCAGCTGGGGACGAAGGCGCTCAAGGTGCTGCGCCACATCCGCCGGCTCGAGGGGGTGGACGAAGCGGCGCACGACGAAGGGGTGATGCCGTTCGAGACCCAGGTGTTCGAGGGCCCCACGCCTGCCCGGACGATGCCCGAGCGGGGGCCGGTTCTCGCCGACCCGGCGGTCGAAGCGTGGTGCTCGTTCTGTTGTCGCCCGAACAGCGAGGTGGGCCGGCTGGTCGCCGCTCCGACCGGGACCTTCATCTGCGCCGCCTGCCTCAAGGCCGCCACCGCGATGCTGCTCACGTGAGCACCACGGTGTACCGGCTGGGGCGGGTCGAGTACCCAGACGGGCTGGATCTGCAGACCCAGCTGCAGCGCGCGCGGATGGCAGGGCAGGTGGGCGACACCCTGCTGCTGCTCGAGCACCCGCCGGTGTTGACCCTCGGGCGGGCGGCGAAGGCGGCGAACATCCTCACCCCGGCGGAGCAGCTTCAGCGGCTCGGGGTGGCGGTGTTCGAGACCGACCGCGGCGGCGACGTCACCTACCACGGGCCCGGGCAGATCGTCGGCTACCCGCTGCTGCACCTGGTCCCCGGCAAGCAGGACGTGCGCAAGTACGTGCGGGGCATCGAAGAGGTGCTGATTGTTGCGCTGCAACATTTCGGGATCGCCGCGGTGCGGATGCCCCAATGGCCCGGGGTCTGGCTGGCCCAGTCGCGGCTGGGTGGCCCGCGGAAGATCGCCGCCCTCGGGGTCCACCTCTCGCGCTGGTACACCCGCCACGGGTTCGCGCTCAACGTCAGCCCCAACCTCGCCCACTTCGAGCTGATCGTTCCCTGCGGAATCCGGGAGGCCGGGGTGACCTCGATGGAGGCGGAGCTCGGCCGCCAGGTCCCGATCGCCGAGGTCGAGGCGGTGCTGGTGCAGGCATTCGGCCAGGTATTCGAGACGCCGATGGAGCCGGCCCAGCCGGGGCTGCGCACCGTCTCGGTCGTGGTGCACCGCGACCAGCGGATCCTCGCGCTGCAGCGCACCGAAGCCCGGGGCGGCTTCTGGCAGCCGGTCACCGGCCGGATCGAGGCGGGGGAGTCACCCGAGGCGGCGGCGCAGCGCGAGCTGGCCGAGGAGACCGGGCTGACCGCGCCGGTGCGGCCGCTCGACTATGTGCACGCGTTCGCCCAGCGCGAGACCCAGCCGCCCCGGCTGATCGAGGAGACCGCGTTCAGCGCCGAGGCGCCGGCCGGCTTCGTCCCCCGGCTCGATCCGGCCGAGCACCGGGCGTTCGAGTGGGTGGAGCGCGAGGAAGCGATCGCCCGCTTCCCCTACGAGGGGCTCAAAGAGGCGGTTCGCCGAGCTGCCCCGCGGTAGCCGGGCGCGGTGCCGCGTCAGCCGTTGGTGGTCTGCTCCAGCTCGTGGGTGCGGCGGCGCACCAGCTCGACCAGGGTGCGCACGCCGACTCCGGTGGCGCCCTTGCCGTGGTAGCCGCGCTCCTTCGGGCTCTGCGACGGCCCGGCGATGTCGAGGTGGACCCAGGGGGTCTCTCCGACGAACTCCTTGAGGAACATCGCCGCGTTGATCGCTCCGCCCCAGCGCTCGCCCGAGTTCTTCATGTCGGCGATCTCGCTGCGCAGCGCATCCTTCTGAAGCTCGGTGACCGGCATCCGCCACAGCTCTTCGCCGGCGCCGCGGGCCGCCTCGAGCAGGCTCCAGACCGCCTGATCGTCTTCGCCGAACGCCCCGACGATGTAGTTGCCCAGCGCGACCATGCAGGCGCCGGTGAGGGTCGCCAGATCCACCATCAGCGCCGGCTTGCTCTCGTTGGCCCAGGTGAGGATGTCACCGAGCACCAGCCGCCCTTCGGCGTCGGTGTTGGTGATCTCGACCGTCTTGCCCAGCCGCGAGACGAGCACGTCGCCCGGGCGGTACGCGGTGCCCGACGGCATGTTCTCGCAAGCGCCCATGTACGCGTGGACGGGGAAGGGCGGCTTGAGCCAGGCGATCACCGACATCGCTCCGAGGACCGCGGCGGATCCCGCCATGTCGGTCTTCATGTCGACCATTCCGTCGGCGGTCTTGAGCGACAGCCCGCCGGAGTCGAAGGTGATCGCCTTGCCGACCAGCGCGACCGCGGGGCGCCTGGCGTGCTCGGCATCCTGGGGAACGTACGAGAGGTGGATCAGCCGGGGCTCTTCCTTGCTGCCCTGGGTGACGCCGATGAACATCCCCATCTTCAGCTCTTCGAGCTTCTTGCGATCGCCCAGCTGGAGGTTGAGGCCGGCCTCCTTCGCCATCCGCTTCGCTTCTTCCGCCAGGGCGGTCGGCGTCATCGTGCCCGCCGGCTCGTTCACCAGGTCGCGCGCCCAGTTGGTCGCGATGCTCACCCGCCGGGCGAGCTCGACGATCGGATCGTGGGCCTTCGCCTGCGCCTTGTCCTTCTTCACTCCGTCGGGGAGCAGCAGCGAGACCTTCTCGATCCGCGCGGCGGCCTTCTCTTCCTTGTTGGTGGTGCGCCAGCGGTCGTACCGGTAGGCACCGAGCTCGAAGCCCTCGACCACCGCCTTCAGCGCCTCCTCTTCCTCGCGGACCACCGGCAGGGCGAAGGCCAGCGACTTCAGCCGCAGCCGGTTGGCGGCCTTGATCGCGCGGCCACAGGCCAGCCGCAGCACCTCGGGGGTGAAGCGGGTCCGGCTGCCGAGGCCGAGCAGCAGGATCCGCCCGGCGGCGACCTTGCCGTGGCTGTGGATCAGCAGCGACTGCTCGACCTTGCCCTTGAAGCCTTCCTGGGCGGCGGACTTGAGGATCAGCCCGCGCAGCTTCTTGTCGCAGGAGACGAGCGCTTTCGGCTGCTTCTTCTTGTCGGTCAGCTCGTTGTCGAAGAGGGGGACGATGAGGAGATCAGCGCGCGCGCGCGAGGCATCGCCCGAAGCAAAGGAGAAGTTCATGGTTGGGGTACGTCCTTCAGGATGATGAGAAAAAGCCGCCCGGATGGTAGCCAAGCGCCGCCGAAGGGCCACAAGATTCCCCGCTCAACATGCCCGCGCTGCTCCTGCACTTGACCGCCGTCGACCGCCTGGCCGCCCACGCCAGCACCTTGCCCCCCGAGTTCGCCCGGGCGATTGGCGAGGATCTCGAGTACGCCCGCTTCGGCGCCGCGCTCCCGGACCTGCCCTGGTTCGGGGGGCTGGTGGTCGGGTTCCAGGCCTGGCACGGCCGCAGCGAGGCGCCCCACTTCAGCCGGCTGTTGCGCGAGAAGGCCCCGGTCGCCTTCGGGCTGAAGGCCGCCGAGCTGGTCGCCAACGGGGCGCTGGTCGGCACCGAGGCCGGGCTGGCTTTCCTCGCCGGGTACTTGACCCAGGTCTGCGTCTCGCGGGCGCTCGAGCCGATCGCCGCCCGACTGACCGTCAGCCATCGCCAGCAGGGGGAGAGCGAGACTGCCTGCCGGCAACGGATCGAGTGGACCTGGTCGCTGTTCTACCTGGAGGAGCTGCACGGGGGCGCCACCGTCGCCACCACCGCCATCCGCGCCCGGCTGCAGATTCGCAAGGCGAGCGGCCCCCGGGGAATCGGCCGGGGGATGTACGAGCTGATGCGGGTGAGCTCGAACGAGGCGCTCGCCGAGGCGCCGACCAAGGCGCAGGTCGACGGCTGGGTGCGGGGGCTGTACCTGTTCTCGCTCGCGCTCAGCAGTCCGCTGGGACGGCTGAAGGCGCTGCCGGCGGCGCGGCTGTCGGTGCGAGAGCTCTACCGGGCGCCGGGGCTCGACGTGTGGAGCGCGGTCGAGGCCGGCCTGGCCCGCACCCGAATCGCCCTGACGGTGCTCGGGGGGATGATTCGCCGCGGCAGCTTCACTGCCCGATCCCGGGCCCGGTTCCTCGAGGTGTTGCCCGAGGGCTCGCCGGCGGCGAATCCGATCTTCCCCGAGCTGCAGGCGCAGCCCGCGGCTTCCTGAACCTTCACCGCGCGGCGCAAGCGACTGCTGCCGCCCAGCGGGTTCAGGGGACGGTGACGGTGACGGTCTGATCGACGTTGGTCATGTTCACCGTCGCGTGGGCCGGCTGAGGCGCGAACGGGTTGATCACCCACGCCATCGCGTCGACGATCGGATTTCCGGCGGTGGAGCCGATCGCTCCGTTGACGAACACCCGGACGCTGAAGGTGCTGTTGGTGCGCAGGGCCTGGGCGCCAAACGCGGCGCTCAGCTCCATCGTGGTGGCGTCGCGCGCGAAGACGACCGGCATCATCACCGCCTGGATGCCGGTGATCAGGCTGGTGCTCTTCGCGGCCACGACTCCGTAGTTGAAGGCGCCGCTGGGCGCCGACGGCGGCTTCACCACCGCGGTGCCGTTCATCGTCAGCGGCCCGAACGCGTGGTCCGAGACCGCCGTCTCTCCGGCGACGCAGTTGACGGTGCGCAGCGGGTTGGCGAGGAAGTTCATCGCGACCCCGCCGACCCCGAAGCCGAGCAGCAGCGGCACGGGCACGTAGCGCCCGGGCTTCAGGTCGGTGATCACGTACGGGTACTCCGTCTGCCCCGGGTTGGTGAAGATCCGGTAGCCGCCCTGCAGCTGGGTGAGCAGCGCCTGGGGATCCGCGCCGCCGAGGAAGCCATCGGGGCTGATTGCGGAGATCTGCAGGTTCTGCCCGAGCGGCGCGTTGGGGAGGGTGATCGTCCCCGCGATCGTGCACAGCTCGGGAGGAGACGAGCCGAGGTACAGCCGCACGTTCTCGGCGCTCGCCTTGTAGGGGTCCTTGAAGTCGAGGGTGATCGTCTCGGTCATCGACTGGAAGTCGAGGAAGGGAATCAGCTGGCCGTCGTCGTCGCGGTCGAGGATCGCCTGCAGCCGATGGGGGCCGGCCTGCAGCCCGGTGAAGGTGAAGGGGAGCTCGGACGCCTTGGTCGGCTTGGTGAGCTTGACCGTCTGCGCGTTGCGGGTCACGCCGACCAGCTTGTTGATCCCGAAGTCGCCGACCACCACCACGCCCGAGATGGTGCCGACCGCCGGGCCGGCGCGCAGCCACTTGCCGATCTGCAGTTCCTCGTCGCGGCCGCCGACGCTGGCGAAGTACTTCACCTCGGTGGTCTGGGTCAGCTTCAGCTTCAGCGGGCTGGGCCCCTCGATTCGCCCCTTGCTGGTGGTGCGCGGATCAGCGCCGTCGAGGCTGACGAAGATCGTGGCCGGCAGCTCGGTGGTGAAGGTCAGCTCGACCTCTCCGTTGAACGGACCCGGAGGGGGGGTGACCTTGGTCGACGGCGGCGGAAACTTCGCGGTCGGCTCGAACTTGCCGGGCAGCGGCATCTGGCCGCAGGAGAGGAGGAAGAGGGTGAAACCAGCGGCGAGGGTGCGCGGGAGGGCTCGCATTTTGGGCGCGCATTCGGCTCGCGATTGACCCCAATGTCAAACGCGCCAGCGCTCAGGTCGGCGGGCGCCGGGTCTGCTGCGCTTCGTAGTTGAGCAGCGGCGAGAAGAAACAATCCTTCTTCGTGTACTCGTCGAAGGAGAAGGCGAACCGGTAGCTGGCCGCCGCGCGCTGGTTGCAGTCGGTGCGCTCGCAGAACCGGCACGACACCCCGGTCGGCACCGCGTCGCGGTTGAGGTCGACCGTCGGCAGGCCGTAGGCGAGGTGCTTGGCATTCTCGGCGTGGGTGCCCAGGCCAATCGAGTAGGCGGTGCCGCGCACGATCGAGCCCTCGACCGGCTGCAGCTGCACCCGCGCGAAGCAGAAGTAGGTCGAGCCGTCAGGCATCTGCGAGTACTGCCGGGTCAGCTGCGAGGGGTTCAAGAACGCCAGGTGCACCGCCCACTTTCCGCAGCTGCCGCCGCCCTGCGCGAACTTCAGCCCCGTACCCGAGTA
>JAGSPQ010000568.1 GCA_018262385.1 Myxococcaceae bacterium
GTAGGTCGGCACCTTCGCCTGGCGGGCGAGGCGAATCGTCTCGAAGTCGTCGCCGTTGACGACCGCGAAGCCGTTCTTCGGCGCGTTGAGGAAGATCCGCCCCTTCGCCGCCCCGTAGGCGTCGGCGTTCGGGTAGCGATCGAGGTGGTCGGGGGTGAGGTTGAGCAGCGCGGCGCCGCGGAAGCTGGCCCTGGAAATTCCCTCGAGCATGAAGCTGGAGAGCTCGACCACGTGGAGGTCGTAGTTCTCGGCGCAGGCCTCGGCGAACGGGCGGCCGAGGTTGCCGCCGACGAAGGTCTTCTTCCCGCCCTGGACGCACAGCTCGCCGAGCAGGGCGGTGGTGGTGCTCTTGCCGTTGGTGCCGGTGATGCCGAGCACCGGGCCGGTGCCTTCGGGGAGGCAGCGCCAGGCGAGCTCGATCTCGCCGATCAGCTCGGCACCGGCGGCGCGGGCGGCGACCAGCTCGGGCTTGCTCAAGGGGATCCCGGGCGAGACGACGACGACTTCCTGGCCTTCCCAGAACTTCGCCGGCAGCGGGCCGATGCGGGTCTCGACCGCGGGGGGCGAGTCGGGAGCCTTCTCGTCGAAGGCGGTGACGTGGGTGCCACGCCCCTGTAGCAGCGCGACCGCCGCGCGGCCCGACTTACCGAGGCCCAGGACGGCGGCCGTTTTCGGAAAAGGGGCCATGGCTATCTGAGCTTCAGCGAGAGCAGCGCGACTCCGCTGCAGAGGATGGAAGCGATCCAGAAGCGGACGATGATCTTGGGCTCGTCCATTCCTTTGAGCTCAAAGTGGTGATGCACCGGCGCCATCTTGAACACCCGCTTGCCGGTGGTCTTGAACGAGGTGACCTGGATCATCACCGAGAGGATCTCGGCGAGGAACACGCCGTGGATGATCCCGCTGGCCAGCTCGCTCTTGCTGAGCACGGCGAGGGTGCCGAGCGCGCCACCGAGCGCGAGCGAGCCGATGTCCCCCATGAAGACCGAGGCCGGGTAGGCGTTGAACCAGAGGAAGCTGATCCCGGCGCCGACGATCGAGGCGCAGAACACCGCCAGCTCGGCGCCGCCCTGGACCCTCGCGATGCCGAGGTACTCGTGGAGCGGCACGCCGACCAGCTTCGCCACCCCGCCAGAGTGGACGATGTCGGCGATCGCGACGGTGGTGCCGGCGACGTAGCAGAGGACGGCGAAGGTGATCGCGGCGACGATGGTGGGCGCGATCGCCAGCCCATCGAGCCCGTCGGTGAGGTTGACCGCGTTGCTGGTGCCGACCACCACGAACCACGCGAAGAGCACGTAGGCCCAGCCGAGATCCGGGTTGGCCCAGTGGGTGGGGATGAACGGAATCGTCAGCCGGGTGTCGATCAGCAGGTGGGGGACGCCGCCGGTCCACTCGCACAGCAGCCCGAAGATCGCGACCAGGTAGAAGAGGGTCTGGAGCGCGAGCTTGTAGCGGCCGGCGAGCCCCTTCGAGTTGCGCTTGCTCAGCTTGAGCCAGTCGTCGAGGAAGCCGATGAAGCCGAAGCCGAAGGTCATCAGCAGCGCGACCCAGATCACCCGCGACTTCAAGTCGGCGAAGATGATCGTGCCGAGGAAGATGCTGAGCAGGATCAGCGCTCCGCCCATCGTCGGGGTGCCCTTCTTCTTCTGGTGGGTCTCGGGGGTGTCCTCGCGGACGTTGGTCTGGCCGTGCTGGGAGAAGCGCAGCCGGGCGATCACCGTGGGCCCCAGCAGCATCCCGAACGCGAGCGAGGCGACGCCGGCGGCGATGATCCGGAAGGTGGGGTACTTGGCGAAGTTGAGCCACTTGCCGACCTCGCCGTCTTTCAGCCACTCGTAGAGCAGGTAGAGCATTAGTGCTTGCCCCCTGCACTGGCGGTGCCGGTGAGCGCTTCGACCACCCGCTCGAGCTTCATCCCGCGGCTGCCCTTCACCAGCACCACGTCGCCGGCGTGCAGCTCGGCCTTGAGCCAGGCCAGCAGCGGCTCGAGCTCGAGGAAGTGCCGGGCGTTGGCGTGGAGCTTCTTCTCGGCCTGGTGGTGGGCGAGCTTCATCCGGGCGCCGAAGAAGGCGAGCAGCGAGGTCTGGTCGGAGGCCTTCACTCCCAGCTGCGAGTGCTCGGCCGCCTCGCCCGCGCCCAGCTCGAGCATGTCGCCCAGCACGGCGATCGCGCGGCTCTCGACCGAAAGGCCGCTGAGCGCGTCGAGCGCGGCGCCCATCGAGGCGGGGTTGGCGTTGTAACAGTCGTCGATCACCGTCACGCCGTTGAGGCCGGCGACCACCTGGAGACGGCGGGCGTGGGCCTGCGCGGCTTCCAGGCCACGGACGCACTCGTTGGGGGTGAAGCCGAGGGCGATCGCCATCGCGAAGGCGCCGGTGGCGTTCATCGCGTTGTGATCGCCGATCAGGTTGAGCGCGATCGCCCACGGCTTGCCTTCGTGGGTGATCACGATCGCCAGGCCATCGCGCCCGTGCATCTCGACGGTGGTGAGCTGGATCTGGGCGCCCGCAGCGCGCCCGAAGGTGAGGGTCTTCACGCCGGGGGCGAGGCGGAGCGCCTGCTCGGCGATCCGCGGATCATCGACGTTCACCACCGCGGTGGCCCCGGGCTTGAGCCCCGCGAACAGCTCGCCCTTGGCGGCGGCGACGCCCTCGATCGAGCCGAGGCCCTCGAGGTGGGCGCGCTGGATGACGGTGATCATCCCCGCGTCGGGCTGGGCGATCGCGGCGAGGCGGGCGAGCTCTCCGGCGTGGTTCATCCCCATCTCGATCACCGCGGCGACGTGGCGGGGCTCGAGGTTGAACAACGTCATCGGCACGCCGATCTCGTTGTTGAGGTTCCCTTCGGTGTGGAGCGCCGGCCCGCGGGTGGCGAGGATGGCGGCGATCATCTCCTTGGTGGTGGTCTTGCCGTTGCTGCCGGTGACGGCGCCGACCGGCTTGCGGAAGCGGGTGCGGTGGAAGTGGGCGAGCGCGCCGAGCGCCTTCAAGCTGTCGTCGACCTCGTAGACCGCGACGTCGGGGCCGGGGAGCTTGAGCTGCCGGCCCTTCTCGACCAGCAACCCCGACGCGCCGCCCTCGGCCGCCTGGAAGAGGAAGTCGTGGGCGTCGAACCGCTCGCCCTTCAGCGCGACGAACAGGCAGCCCGGGACGAGGTGCCGGGTGTCGGTGCAGACCGCCTGGTACGAAGCGCGCGCGCCGATGCGAGAGCGCGTGGCGCCCGTCGCGTTCAGCACCTGCTCTTCGGAGAGGCGGATTGCCATGGCTAGCTGAGGGCCTTCCTCGCTTCTTCCAGGTCGTCGAACGGCTTCTTGGTGCCTTCTTGATCCTGGTAGGTCTCGTGGCCCTTGCCGGCGAGCAGCACCACGTCGCCGGGCTTGGCGAGCGAGACGGCGAGCACGATCGCCGCGGCGCGATCGCCCTCGACGAGGTAGCCCTTCTCACCCGACTTGGCCTTGGCCGCGCCCATGCGCCGCAGGCCGCCCTTCTCGAGGCCGGTGGCGATCTCGGCGATGATCTTGTCGGGATCCTCGGTGCGCGGGTTGTCGTTGGTGACGATCGGCAGATCGGAGAGCTCGGCGGCCGCCTCACCCATCAGCGGGCGCTTGCCCTGGTCGCGATCTCCACCGGCGCCGAAGACGAGGATCAGCCGGCCCTTGGTGACCCCGCGGGCCGACTCGAGCGCCCGGCGCAGCGCGTCGTCGGTGTGGGCGTAGTCGACCAGCGCGACGATCCCCTTCCCTTCCACCCGTTCCATCCGGCCGGGGACGCGGGTGACCCGCTCGATGCCGTCCTGCACGTCGCGGCGCGAGAAGCCGGCGGCGAGCGCCATCCCCGCGGCGGTGAGGATGTTGTCGAGGTTGTGGGTGCCGACCAGCGAGGACTTGAGCGGAATGTCGCCGGCCGGGGTCTTCAGCGTCCCCTTGATCCCGTTGCTGGTGAGCTCGACGTTGGCGGAGGAGATCTCGCCGTTGCCCAGGCG
>JAGSPQ010000569.1 GCA_018262385.1 Myxococcaceae bacterium
CACGACCGCAAATCCAAGCAGAGCGTTGCGAGGCATGAGCGTGCTCCTTGAAGGCACTGGAGGAGTCCAACGCATCAACCGCGCCACGCAATTGCTACGCGTCAGGCAGCGACGCTGTCGAGCTCCGGGGCGACCGGCTGGTCCGCGAACTGGGGCAACAACACCCTCACCCCCGCCGGCACCACGTGGACGTCGACGAACTGAGAGTTTTCCCGCAGCTTTCCGTCCACCCGCAGCTTGCGATCGCCCATCGCAAACCGCACGTGCCGGGCCCGCTTCACGTGCAGCTCGGGTGCGGGGGGCTGCTCGTTTCGACGCAGCGCCTCGAGGTACTCGAGCAGCTTCGGCTGATCCTCCGGAGTCGCCAGCACCACGTCGAACAACCCGTCGCCCGGATCAGCGGTGCGGCCCAGGTGCAGGTTGGGCCCCAGCATCCCGGCGTTCATCGCGTCGACCATCAGGTAGTGCCCCGAGAAATTGCGACCGTCGATCGACACGTCCCAGTGGCGGGGCTGGTAGCGGGCGAGAAAGGCGGTGAGCAGGTCGCGCGCCCGCTCGGTCGGCTTGTCGCCGTCGTTGACCGCCTGGCTCAGCGCCTCGCAGAACCAGCCCACCCCCGCGCTCTCGCAGAAGTACTTGCTGCCCCAGGCGCCCACCGCGCACCCGAGGTCCAGCCGCTGGATCCGGGGCCGGGAGAGGGAGGCGATCAGCGGCTTGAGCTGCCGGGTCACCCCCAGCGCCCGGGCCAGGTTGTTGGCGGTGCCCAGCGGCAGCACCACCATCGGCACCTCGGAGTGGAGCAGGCGGCGCGCGACACTCAAGATCGTGCCGTCCCCCCCGGCCGCGATCACCACGTCGCACCAGTCGGGAAAGGACGGCGCGCACAGCAGGTCGAGGGTGGTGATTTCGGTAACCTGGTGACCGGCGTAGAGCAGCTCCCCCAGCAGCTCCTCGCGGGACAAGAAGCCGCACCCGGCATTCTCGTTGTGAACCACGGTGACGCGCATCGGGCCGACTCCTCTGCCTCTTCAACAACTGACGCAATGGGTATGCCGTGGCATCGATTGTGCTCGCGCTAGGGGAATGCGAATTCTGGTGGCGAACGACGACGGCGTCTTCAGTCCCGGGCTGCAGGTGTTGGCGGAGGTGGCCTCGGGCTTCGGGGAAGTGCGAATCGTGGCTCCCGACGTCGAGCAGTCGTCGGTCGGGCACGCGATCACCGCCTCGCGCCCGCTCAGCTACCGCCCCACCCGCATCGGCCACTTCAACGGCTGGAGAGTGAACGGCACCCCCGCCGACTGCATCGCCCTCGGCATCCACCACTGGAGCCACGTCGACGCGGTGCTGAGCGGAATCAACCAGGGCTTGAACCTCGGCAACGCGATCTGGCACTCGGGCACCCTCGCGGCGGCCAAGCAGGCGGCGCTGTTCGGAGTGCGCGGGATCGCGATGAGCGCCGGAGCGCTGGAGACCGCCGAGGAGTACGACCTGCTGCGGCCCTGGGCGGCGGCGGTGCTGCGAACGCTGCTGTCGAAGCAGAACGAGTCGCGGCTCAACAACGTGAACTTTCCGGCCAACCCGCGGGGGATCCGCTGGACCCGCCAGTCGGTGCGCCAGTACGACGGGAAGGTGGTGCCGGGCACCGCGCCCTCCGGCCGGGTCCACTTCTGGTTCACCGCCGTGCCGCTCGAGGGGGTGGAGGCGGGCACCGACCGCTGGGCGTTTGCGGAAAATTACGTCTCGGTAACCCCGCTGCGGCTCGACCTCACCGACGAACGGGCGCTGGCGCACGCCCAGGCCGGCCTGCCGTTCGACGACGCTCAGATCCCGAGGATCGCCACTGCGCCCTCGGCCAGCTCGACCGAGCCGGAGGACGTGATCGAGGCCCCGGTGGCGAGCAGCAGCCGCCGATCGGCCGAGGGCAGCGACACCGAGACCGGGCCCGAGGCGCCGAGGTTCACCAGCACGATCAAATTTCCGCGCTCGTAGCGCAAGGTCTGCCGCTGCTCGTCGACGGTGGCGCGCCCCACCTGGCCCCCCGTCAGCTCGGGCAGCCGCCGGCGCAGGGCGATCAGCGCGCGGGTGAATTGCAGCGCCTGGGCGTGCGGCGGCCGATCCCGCTCGGCCCAGTCGAGCCGACTGCGGGCGAAGGTGGCCGGATCCTGCGGGTCGGGCACCTGCTCGGCGGCGAAGCCCTTCGCCGCCAGCTCGCGCCGGCGCCCCTCGGTGGTGGCCCGGCCGACCGCCGCGTCCTGGTGATCGGTGAAGAAGAGGAAGGGCGCGCTGGCCCCCCACTCTTCCCCCATGAACAGCATCGGGGTGAACGGCGACATCATCACCAGCGCCAGCGCGGCCTGCGCGCGCGGCAGCCCGGCGATGTGCGCCAGCCGCCGGCCCAGCGCGTCGTTGCCGACCTGGTCGTGGGTCTGGGCGTACCCCAGCAGCCGGTGGAGCGGCACCTCGCCCAGCGGCTGGCCGTGCGGCCGCCGGCGGTAGCCCGAGTGCTGGCCCTGGTAGACGTAGCCCTGCTCGAGCGCGCGGGCGATCAGCGCCAGCGGCCTCGGCTGGAAGTCGGCGTAGTAGCCGTAGCTCTCGCCGGTGAGGGCGGCGTGGAGGGCGTGGTGGAGATCGTCGCTCCACGCCGCGTCCATTCCGTAGCCGCCTTGCGCGCGGGGGCGGACGACGATCGGATCATTCAGATCGCTCTCGGCGATCAGCAGCGCCGTCGACCCGGCGGCCGCCAGCTCGCCCGACAGCTGCGCCAGCAGGTGCGGCTTCGACCGATCGACCAGCGCGTGCACCGCGTCCAGCCGCAGCCCGTCGAAGTGGTAGTGGGTGAGCCAGTGGAAAGCGTTGTCGAGGAAGAAGCGGCGCACCTGGGCGCTGCCTTCCCCGTCGAGGTTCACCACCGCCCCGCCCCAGGGGGTGAGCATTTCCGGGTGGAAGTACGGCCCGAACTGGCCGAGGTAATTCCCGATCGGCCCGAGGTGGTTGTAGACGACGTCCAGCACCACGCTCAGCCCCTGCGCGTGGGCGGCGTCGACCAGGTGCTTGAGCCCCTCGACTCCCCCGTAGGCGCGGTGGGGGGCGTAGAGCGCCGCGCCGTCGTAGCCCCACCCGCGCTGCCCGGAGAAGGTGGCCACCGGCATCAGCTCGAGGTGGGTCACCCCCAGCGCCTTCAGCTCGGGCAGCCGCTGCTCGGCCGCGGCGAACGTGCCCTCGGCCGTGAAGGTGCCGACGTGGAGCTCGTAGAACACCGCCCCCTCGAGCGGCGCCGGCCGGTGGGCCTGATCCGTCCACCGGAAGCGCGCGTGGTCGACGAGGAAGCAGGGGCCGTGCACCGAGGCGACGTCCTCCGCCCGCGGGTCGGGAATCGGATTGCCGCCGTCGAGGCGCAGCAGGTACGGGCCGGTGACCCGCGCCGCCTCGAGCCCGAAGGTCCCCTCGGTTCGCCGCTGCATCAACAGCCGCTGCCCGCCCTCGACCAGCTCGACCTCCACCCGCTGGGCCCTGGGCGCCCAGACCGTGAGCCACGGCTTCATCTCGGGCTCGACAGCAGCGCGACCGGCAGCCGCGCGAAGAGCTCGCTCAGCGCCACCGAGCGGCGCAGCCCGCGCTGCTCGTCGAGGTGGGACTCGAACTCGCCCTCGGGCAGCTGCACCTCGGTGTCCAGCCAATCGTCGGTCGGCCAGCGGGCGACCACCACCACCGCGTGGCCACCCTCTTTGCCCACCCGGGCGAAGGCCACCACCGCGTCGGCGCGCGAGCCGGACACCTTCAGCGGCAGGTACTGCCCGTCGGCATCGAACAGCTCCGAGCGGTCGCGGCGCAGCTTGAGCGCCTGGCGGGTGACGAACATCTTGGTCAGGCCGATCTCGTCGCCCGCCAGCGGCGGCAGCCGGACCTGCTCGATCGCCTGCTCGCGCAGCCGCCAGTTCACCGCCGATCGGTTGTCGGGGTCGACCAGCGAGTAGTTCCACA
>JAGSPQ010000570.1 GCA_018262385.1 Myxococcaceae bacterium
AACGGTGCATCCCCCCGGGCGGGGGCCCCCGCCCTTCGCAGGGCTGCTGCAGTGCCATGGCACAGCCTGTGCTCGAGGGGGGGGCTCAAGCGGATGGCCAGGAAACGAATCGTCATCATCGGCTCTAACTTTGCGGGCTTCACCGCCGCCGTCGCCCTCAAGGGGCTGCTTCGATCAGCCCACGATGTCACGGTCATCTCACGGTTCGACCAGTTCGTGTTTCACCCCTCGCTGATCCGGCTGCCCTTCGGGGCGCGAACGGCCCAGCAGGCGGCCTTCCCGGTGCGCCCCACCTTCGCCGAGCAGGGGATCGCCTTCCGCGACGAAGGGGCACTCAAGCTCGACCTGGCCGGGCACAAGGTGATCACCCCCACCACCGAGGAGCGCTACGACTTCCTCGTGATCGCCACCGGGGCCAAGCCCAACTACGGAGCGGTGCCGGGCCTGGGCCCGCGCGGGTACACCCAGTCGATCATGACGCTGGCCGAGGCGGAGCAGGCCCGGGGCGCGTTCGAGACCTTCCTCAAGGCGCCGGGGCCGGTGGTGATCGGCGACGTCCAGGACAGCTCGTGCCGCCAGCCGGCCTACGAGTTTCTGCTCAACATGGAGCGGGTCCTCGATCAGCGCGGGCTCTCGTCGCAGGTGCCGCTGACCCACCTCACCTCGGGGCCGAAGCTGGCTGCCGAAGGGCTCAACGTGATCGCCAACGCCGCGGTGGCCGAGATCTCGCCCCGGCAGATCCGCCTCGCCGACGGGCGGACGCTGCCCTTCGCCTACTCGATGCTGCTGCCGTCGTTCCTCGGGGTCGACGTGGTGCGGGCCTGCGAGAAGATCACCGACGCGGCGGGCTTCGTGCGGGTCAACGCCTTCAACCAGACGGACGCCCACCCCGAGGTGTTCGCCGCCGGCGCGGCCGTCGCCGCAGGGCCGCCCGAGAAGTCCGGCTGGCTGGCCGAGAAGATGGGGCTGCGGGTCGCGAAGAACATCGCCGCCTGCATCAGTGGCGAAGCGCTGGCCTGTGCCGAGCCGCCGGAGACCGTCAACCTGCCCGCGAGCCCGATCGCCCTCGACGACGGGTGGATCATCCCCGGAGCGGAAGCGGGGTGGGCCCAGGGCGCCTTCGAGCGTTACTTCCCGGTCGGTGGCACGCCGCTTTCATGAGCGGTCCCCGCGATGACCTCCAACCAACAGCCGACTGAGAGCTTCGAACAGCTCTGCAGGCACGAGCGCCAGTTGCTGGACGAAATCCTTGCGGACGTGGAGTTCCTCTCACTGCGCGAGTCGTACCTTCAGGCGGCGAGCCGGTTCGGCGAGCTGCGCCACCTGCTCGAGGAGCACATCCTCACCGAGGAACGGCTGGTGCTGCCGCTGTTCATCGAGCGCACCGGGGATCCGCACCAGCTCGCCGATCGGATTCGCAACGAGCACAACGCGCTCGCCGACCTGGTCGAGCTGGTGGCGGCGGCGATCTCCCGCTGGGATCGCACGGCCTTCATCGATCGGGTGGCCGATCTGCGCGCGGCGCTCAAGGTCCACCACGAGGACGAGGAAGCGCAGCTGCACCCGGGCGTGGCGGACGTGCTGAAGACCGCAGCCGACTGGCGGCTGCTGTGCCTGACCGCCGGCCTGCTGCGCTGACCGCGCGACTGGCTGAATTGCATCGTGGGTGCCAGCAGCGCCCCGGCGCGCCCGCCTCGTGGAATGGGCAATGCAATTTGATCCGCAGATGCGGATCGCGATCGTCGGAGGCACGGGGCGCACCGGCCGTCGGCTGGTCGACGCGGCGCTGAATGCCGGCCACACGGTGCGGGTCCTGTGCCGCCAGGCCTTCGACAAGGAAGGAATCGAGGAAGTGCGGGGCGACGCGCTCGATCCTGCGCGGCTGAGGACGCTGGTGCACCGGGCCGACGCGGTGGTGTGCGTGCTGGGCCCGACCAGGTCGAGCCCACCCGACCTCTGCTCGCGGTCGACCGCCCTGCTGGTGGAGGCGATGAAGGCCGAAGGGGTGAAGCGGCTGGTGGTGCAGACCGGCGCGATGATCGGGCATCCGTGCCTGGGCCCGTTCTACCGATGGATGGCCAGACGGCGCTCGAAGGCCGCCCAGCTCGAGGATCGCCGCGCCCAGGAGCGCGTCGTGCAGAGCAGCGGCCTCGACTGGACGCTGGTGCGCCCTCCTCGGCTGACCCAGCGCAAGGGCACCGGCGCGGCGCGGGTGGGCACCGAGCTGCCGATTCGGATGTTGTCCTCGGTGGCCCGGGTCGATCTGGCGCAGGTGCTGCTGCGGGCGGCGACGACCTCGCAGTGGACCGGCGAGGGCGTGGCGGTGCTCCAGGGCCTCACCGCCAGCCACCCGGGCAGCGTGCTGCGCCGGTGGACCTGGGCGATGGGGCTGGCCGAGCTGCTCGGGCTCGCGTTCGTGGCGGCGGTGGCGACCGGGTTCCTGCGCACCTGGGGTGAGCCGCAGAGCCAGGTGGCGGCGCTGGCGTTCCTCGCCTGCATGCTCGGTGCGGGGGCGGTCGAGGGAGCGCTGCTGGGCCAGCTGCCGGGCGGCGTGCTGGCGACCAGCTTTCCCCGCTTGTCGCGGCGCGCCTTCCGGCGCAACACGATGCTGGTGGTGGTGGGGGCGTGGCTGGTGGGGATGCTGCCGTCGACGCTGATCGCGGGGGCACCGACGCCAGGCTCACTGGCCGAGCCACGCGGGTGGATGATCGCGCTGGTCTCGGCGCTCGCCGGCGCGCTCGCCGGGGCGGTGATCGGCACGGCGCAGTGGCTGGCGCTGCGCAAAGTGGCGCCCGGGGCGGGCCGGTGGATTGGCGCCTCGGCGTTGGGCTGGGCGCTGGCGCTCCCGCTGAACGTGCTGGCCGGCACCCTGCCCCAGCCGTCGGATCCGTGGCTGAAGACGCTGCTCGTCTCCGCGGGCCTCGGGCTCGCCGCCGGAGTGGTGGTGGCGATTCCCACCGGCCTGCTGCTGGTGCGGATGCTCAAAGAGCGCAGCTCGACCCGGGCGGTGGCCCGTGCTCCACCGCGGGACGCCCCGGCCTCGGGAGCGCTGACTCACTGACGAAGGGCGGCAGCGTCGCCCCGAGGCATCGCCCGCGCCGGGGATCCGGCGTCCCGGCTGCGGCGAATCCAGATCGCGTCGAGGACCACCAGCACCGCCAGTGCGGCGGAGACGAGCTGCAGCCAGCTGGAAGCGTCGATGATCACCGCCTCGATCCCGACCCAGATCAGCAGCACTCCGCCGGCGAGGAACGAGATCAGCTCGGCCCCGCTCTCGCGCCGCAGCGCGAGGTAGCAGGCGATCAGGTTGAACACCCCCACCGTACCGAAGAGGATCACCCCCGGCAGCAGGAAGTCGGTGAAGGGCGATTGAGCGAGAAGGGTGACGGGCAGCCGCAGCATCTTGCCGTTCGACCACACCACCAGCGCCCCACCCCCGAGCAGCGCGGCAGCGCCGATGACGAAGTGGAGGACAGCGAGCAGCCGCCAGCGGAGCGTGTCCATGCAGCTGGCTGGTGCAGCTCTCACGCCGAGCCTCCGGCCCGAGCGGAGGGCGGCGGACGGTGCAGAATTGTGTGCCCGGCGCAGCTTTGGTCAGCGCACCACGAGCACCGGCTTCTTGCAGATGTGCACCAGCCGGTTGGCGACCGAGCCGAGGAACATTCGGGCCACGGCATTGCGGCCACGGCTGCCGACCACCACCAGGTCGAAGCCTTCGTCTTCGGCGAGCTGGGCCACCCGCTCGGCGGGCGAGCCCTCGAGCTCGACCAGGGTGAGGTCCGGATTTCCCAGCTGCTCCCGCACCTCGGCCAGCACCTGCTTTCCGCGCGCCACCTCGGCCTTCAGCACCTCGCTGACGACGGTGAACGGGACGTCGCCGGGCATCATCATCGGCGGCACCGAGTAGGCCGCGGTGAGCGTCGCGTGGGTGGCCTGGGCGATCTCCAGCGCGAGCCGCGCCGCATCCAGGGAAGCCTT
>JAGSPQ010000571.1 GCA_018262385.1 Myxococcaceae bacterium
GCCGCGGCGGCGCCGATCGTGGTGAACAACGCACCGGCGCCGGCGGCGATCCCCGCCGCAAGTCCCCAGCCGGCCCCGGCCGCACAGTAAGGTTCAAGGCCATGGCCTCCCGGGTGCTGCTGATTGACGACGACGCGAGACTGCCGGAGTTGCTCGCGTCGTACCTGGGACAGAACGGGGTGAGCCTCACCGCCGCCCCCGACGGCCCGCGGGGACTGCAGGCGCTCGAGCAGGGCGCCTACGACGCGGTGTTGCTCGACGTGATGATGCCGGGGATGGACGGGCTCGAGGTCTGCCGCCGGATCCGCGCCAAGAGCAACGTGCCGGTGATCATGCTCACCGCCCGCGGCGACGAGACCGATCGGGTGGTGGGGCTGGAGCTGGGCGCCGACGACTACGTCGCCAAGCCGTTCTCTCCCCGCGAGCTGCTCGCCCGGCTGAAGGCGGTGCTGCGGCGCTCGCGTCCCGACGTGCTCTCGGAGGAGCTGGCCGCTGGCGAGGTGAAGGTCGACATCGGCGCGCGGATCGTGAACGTGAAGGGCGCCCCGGTCGACCTCACCGGGATCGAGTTCGACATTCTCGTCGCGCTGATGCGGCGGGCGGGCAGGGTGGTGCCCCGCGATGCGCTGCTGTCGGAGGCCGGCCGCAGCGACGTGGTGGTGGGCGAGCGCACGGTCGACGTTCACATCTCGCACCTGCGCCAGAAGCTGGGGGACGACCCTCCCCGGCTGATCAAGACCGTGCGCGGGGTCGGCTACGTGCTGGCGAAGGACTGACCGTCGATGCACTGGCATTCCCACTCGCACCACCGCCGCCGAATGGGCCCGATCGGGCACTTCGTCCGCTCGAGCCTGCGGCGAAAGCTGTTCCTGTGGTTCGCCTCGGCGATCCTGCTCACCACCTGCGCGGTCGCGCTCGCGATGGCGGTGCTCTCGCAGGGCCAGCAGTCGACCTGGCACCAGGACTACGAGAACGGCCAGCGGTGGGTGGGCAAGCAGTTCGCGGCGCGGTGGGACAACCCGGCCGAGCGCGAGGCCTTCGCCCGCGAGACCGCCCGCGATCTCCAGGTCGATCTGGAGCTGGTCGACCGCGCCGGCCAGCCGCTGCTCGCCGTCGGCAATGCCTGCGCGGCCCACACCGTCGACGCGCCGGTGATCCGCGACGGCCAGCTGCTGGGCACCGTGCGCGCCTGCTTCGCCAATCACCGTCCCTTCCGCCCCGAGCGCGGAGTGCTGGTGGTGCTGATCATCGTCGGGGTGCTGTGGGCGGCGTCGGGAGCCATCGCGCGCCGCCTCGCCCGCCCGCTCGACGAGCTGGCGGCGGTGGTGAAGCGGATCGGCGGCGGCGATCTGAAGGCCCGCGCCGAGAGGTCGTGCCGCTCGCAGGACGAGATCGGAGTGGTGGCCGAGGCGGTCAACGAGATGGCGGCCCGCATCGAGAAGCAGCTGACCGATCAGCGCGAGCTGCTGGCGGCGGTCTCCCACGAGCTGCGCACCCCGCTGGCCCGCATGCGGCTGGTCTCCGAGATCGCGCGCGACGGCGGCGCCACCCCGAAGACCTTCGACGACCTCGATCGGGAAGTGGTCGAGATGGACGCGCTGGTCGGAGAGCTGCTCGCCAACGCCCGGGTCGACTTCGGCCTGCTGCAGGTGCGCGAGCTGTCGGCCCGCGACGCGGCGGTGTTTGCCCTCGAGCGCGCCGGGCTGCCGCTCGAGCTGCTGAGCGTCGACGGGGCCGAGTCGGTGCGCGCCGATCCCACCCTGCTGGCGCGGGCGCTCGGAAACCTGATCGACAACGCGAAGAAGCACGGCGGCGCGGTCGATCGCTTCGTCGTGCGCAGGCCGGACCCGGCCCACGTCCTCTTCGAGGTGCACGACCGCGGCCCCGGAATTCCCGCCGACGCGCTCACCCGGGTGTTCGAGCCGTTCGAGCGGGCCGGCGAGAAGAAGGCCGAGGGCCTGGGCCTGGGGCTGAACCTGGTCAAGCGGATCGCCGAGGCCCACCAGGGCACCGCCTTCGCGCTCAATCGGGCGGAGGGCGGGGCCACCGTCGGCATCTGTCTTCCCGTCGCCTGAGCTGTCACCCGAGCCAGAAAGCCTAGAGGTTGAAGTCGGTTGCGCCGGACGCAACCGGGGGCCGGGCGGGTACGACAATGTATCCATGCTCGCCATTCGCCCCGCCCTCAGCAACTGGCTGGACGCCGTCCGCCGGGCCGCGACCTCCGCCCCGGTCGCCGAGCCGCGGGTCAAACGCTTCGAGCAGCCGGTGCCGAAGGTGGTCCGGCTTCCCCGCCACCGCGACAGCTTCGAAGGGGCCGAGTCGAGCTACGGCCTCAAGCAGCCCGCCTCCCGCTCGGCGACTCCCGCGCCGAAGCCGGGCGCGACCGACGTCACCCGGTTTCTCCACCGCGACGGATTCGAGAGTGCCGCCAGGAAGCCGGTTGAGCTGGCTCCGAAGCCGCCACCCTCGTTCCGCGCGGGCGTGGCGGTCTTCCGCTTTCGCTGAAAAAAAGCAGCCGCCTCAGATCACGTCGAGCTTGTGCCCCTTGATCCGCTTGGTCTCGTCGGGGCCGTGGAGCTCGATCTCCAGTGCCATCTCGAGCAGATCAATCAGCGCCGCCCGCGAGTCGGTGTCGTCGGCGCTCATCAGCGTCAGCTCGATCGGCAGCCGGTTCTCGGCCGGCACCGGTTCGGGATCGATCGGCTTCCCCGAGGGATCGAGCTCTTCGACCAACAAGTCGCCGTCACGATGGATGGTGTAGCGCCGGTGCATGCGCTGATCTTAGTCTCCCGGCGCCCACATGGCCCGCACCCTGACCAACCTCGCGTCGATGTTCCTGCGCGAAAAAGAAGGCTTTCGCTCCAAGATTCTCAACCCGGTGCTGATCTGGAAGGCGCCCCCCACCGACGCCTCGGGGGAGACCTGGCAGGGCACCCACTCCGGCGTCGGGCCCGCCCGCCCCCACGAGGGAGAAGCGCTGGTCTTCGACGTCGCCAAGGATCCCCGCAAGCAGAACGCCTTCGCGATGGGGGTCACCATCGGCCGGGTCGACAGCAACGACGTCCAGCTCGACGACGCCAGCGTCAGCCGCTTTCACGCCTGGCTCCAGCAGGACGCCAGGGGCTGGGTGCTGTGCGACGCCGAGAGCAAGAACGGCACCTTCCTCGACGGTACCCGCCTGACTGCCAAGCAGAAGGTCCCGATCAAGGACAAGTCGAAGCTCAAGTTCGGCGAGGTGGAGGTCACCTTCTTCGGCGTCGAGGCATTAATTGCGATGATGGAAGAGATGATGCGGCGGTAGTACGAAGCGCCCTCCACCCGTTGGAGGATCCCTTGAAAACTCTCGCCTTCGCCGCCGCCGTCGCTTCCTCGCTGGTCTACGCCGCCCCCAAGCCCCAGGTGCAGATCCCGGCCGACACCGTCGTCTGGGCGGAGCCGTTCGGCCCCACCGGCCCGAAGTTCTCCAAGGTCTCCGGTGACGAGAAGAAGGGCCCGTACAGCTTCTTCCTCAAGATGGCGGCTGGCTCCGAGTCGGGCTGGCACACCCACGACTGCGACTACACCGCGGTGGTGATCTCCGGCACCGCCCACAACATCGAGCAGGGCGGCGAGGCCGCTGCCAAGCCGATGCCCCCGGGCTCCTCGTGGACCCAGCCGGCCAAGGGCAACCACCTCAACAAGTGCGATCCGGGCGCCGACTGCGTCGTCTACATCCACCAGGCCAAGGGCTTCAGCTTCACCCCCAAGACCGCCGACGGGAAGGCGGTGCCGAAGGAAGCGCCGAAGAAGGAAGAAGCGGCGGCCGCTCCGGCTGTGAAGAAGTAACTGCCGTTACGGATCGAACCGATACCCCTGTCCACGAACGGTGACGAAGTGGCGGGGGTCATCGGGCAGCGGCTCGAGCTTCTGGCGCAGCTGGCTGATGAAGTTGTCGACCGTGCGCGCCGTGCCCTCGTAGCCGTAGCCCCACGCGGCCTGCGCGGTCAGGTCCACGCTCTGCCCCTCTCGCGTCACCGTCTTCGCTCGCAGGTCGACGATTACCCCCGCGAACTGCACCACGCTGCTGTCCCGCTGCTGCCGCCGCAGCACCGCCCGGACCCGCGCCAGCAGCTCCTGGAGGCTGAACGGCTTGACCACGTAGTCGTCGGCGCCGAGGTTCAAGCCGACGATCTTGTCCGACTCCATTCCCTTCGCTGACAGCACCAGCACCGGGATGGTGACCCCGCGGCCGCGCAGCTCCTTCAAGACCTCGAAGCCGTTGAGCGCCGGGAGCATCAGGTCGAGGATCACCAGGTCCGGGGTCTCGTCGATCGCCTTCTGCAGCCCGGTGCGCCCGTCCTGCGCCTGGAGCACCTCGTAACCCTCGTAGCGGAGGTTCATCGAGACCCCGGTGAGGATCGACAGATCGTCCTCCACCACCAGGATCCGCTTCGGGCTCTCGGCCATGGGCTTTCTTTAACCCCTCACCGGCAGCAGGTGGATGGTGAACGTGCTTCCTTTGCCCGGCTCGCTCTCGACGGTGATCTTCCCCCCGTGAGCGTGGATGATCCGGTTGGCGATCGCCAGCCCCAGCCCCGACCCCTCGGTCTCCCGGGTGAGCAGGTTGTCGACCCGGTAGAACCGCTCGAAGATCTTCTTCCGTTCGCCGCGGGGGATCCCCATCCCGTTGTCCTGCACCGAGATCGTCACCCACTTCCCCCGGGGCCGGGCGCGCAGCGCGATCTGCTTGTCCTCGCCGGTGTACTTGAAGGCGTTCTGCAGCAGGTTGAGCAGCGCCCCCGCCAGCGCCTCGCGATCGACCTCCACCCGCGGCAGCCCGGGCGCGATCTCGATCGAGAGCTTCATCACCGCCCCCATCCGCTGCGCCTGGAACGCGTTCACCGCCGCGTCGACCAGCGTCTGCACCGTCACGATGTGCAGGTCGTACTGCTTGCGGCCGCCCTCGATCCGCGCCCAGTCGAGCACCCGCTCGATCATCGACGAGAGCCGCTCGGTCTCTTTCGACAGCATCTGCAGCACCTGCTGGTGATCGCCCTCGTTGGTCACCCGGCCCATCGCGAGGGTGTCGATGAACATCCGAATCGAGGTCAGCGGGGTGCGCAGCTCATGCGAGACCAGCGAGACGAAGTCGGTCTTCATCCGCGACAGCCGCGCTTCCCGGTAGAGCGTCCGCCCGGTGTAGATCACCCCGATCGCCAGGGTCAGGTAGAAGACCCCGAGCAGGATCCCGTACACCGCCCGGTTGCGGGTCGAGGCCTGCGCGACCGGATCTTCGCCCTCCGCCACCGCCGCCAGCCGCAGATCCTGCAAGGGCGAAGGCAGCACCACGCTCGCCAGCTCCCGCGGCCCCAGCGCGTCGCGCACGTCCGCCACCCCGGAGACCAGCCGCCCCAGCGGCCCCTCGGCCGACTCGCGCTTCACCGACTTCAGCTCGTAGTGGGCCAGCTCTCCTTCCGGCGCCGCGTCCCGCAGCAGCGCGTCGATCGCCCAGGGCGAGATCCGCGCCC
>JAGSPQ010000572.1 GCA_018262385.1 Myxococcaceae bacterium
CGGTACGTGCGCGAGCTGGTGGCCCTGCCGACGGTGAAGGAGATCAAGGGGGGGAAGACCGTCACCATCGTCCGGCTCGACTTTCCGACCCTCAAGCGGGCGATCGACCTGCTCAACCTCGACGACCGCGAGCTGCTCGTCAGCAAGCTCGAGAAGGTCGAGAAGAAACTCAGCCGCCCATGAGGACCTTCGGTTGACTGTTTCCCTCCTGCTGCCTTGAGTGCGCAGCCATGTCGCTCAACGGGGGGGCTGAATGGAACGGAGCCTGACCGGGGTGCGCCTGCGCGGCTTCGCGGCGCTGCTGCTGGTGGCGCTCGGCTCGGCGGCGTTCGCGATCGCCTTCCGCGCCTCTGCCCTCGCCGTCACCGAGCTGATCTTCGGGCCCGGCCACCTGCTCGACATCTTCCGCCGGCTGCGCTGGTGGGAGTGCCTGGGGGTGCCGCTGGGCAGCGGCCTGCTCGCCTGGGGGGTGCTGCGGCTGTCGGCGCGCTTCAAGCCCGGCGCGTCGGTGGGCGAGGTGATGGAGGCGGTCGCGATCGGCCAGGGGAAGCTGTCGGCGCCGGCGACCGCGCTCAAGGCGCTGGCCAGCTGGATCGCGATGGGGGGCGGCGCGTCGATCGGCCGCGAGGGCCCGCTGATTCAGTTCGGCGGCGCGCTGGGCAGCTCGCTCTGCCGCTGGTTCTCGCTCGAGGACAAGCAGCACCGGGCGCTGGTCGCCGCCGGAACCGCCGCCGGGTTCGCCGCCGCGTACAACACCCCGCTGGCCGCGCTGCTGTTCATGGTCGAGGTGGTGGCCGGGGTGATCACCCTCGAGGTGCTGGTGCCGGCCGCGGTGGCGACCGCGATCGCCACCACCCTGACCCGCTGGGCGATCGGCGAGGGGCCGATCTACGGCGTCCGGACCTTCCGGCTGGTCAGCGACGCGGAGCTGCTGGCCTTCGCGGCGCTGGGCCTGCTCGCCGGAGTGGTGGGCGCGGGCTTCATCAAGCTGCTGGCGAAGAGTGAGCAGCTCGCCGCGCGCAGCCGGTTGTCCCTGCTGCCGAAGATCCTGATCGGGGCGGTGGTGGTCGGGCTGATCGCGATTGTCCTGCCCGAAGTCGTCGGCAATGGCTTCGAGCCGCTGTCCGAGCTGTTGTCGGGGAAGATGCCGCTGCTGCTGGTGCTCGCGCTGCTGGTGGCCAAGCCGCTGGCCACCACGCTCTCGGTCTCGGCGGGGGTGCCGGGCGGGGTCTTCACTCCCGCGTTGCTGATCGGGGCCTGCGTGGGCGTGCTGTTCGGCTCGGGCCTCGAGCAGCTCGCGCCGGGCCACGTCGCTCCGCCGACCGCCTATGCGCTGGTGGGCCTCGCGGCGCTGTGCGCGGCCACCACCCACGCGCCGATCATGGCGGCGGTGCTCGGCTTCGAGCTGTCGGGGGACTACGCGATCGTCATCCCCCTGGTGCTGGCGTGCGCCTGCGCGGTCTGGGTGTCCGAGCGGCTGCAGCCCAACTCGCTCTACGAGACCGAGCTGCAGCGCCGCGGGCTGGCCTGGCACGAGGCCCCGGGTGAGCGCCGCCTGGTGAAGCGCGACCCCTGAACCCTTTCGCCGGTAGGGTGGCTCTCCCCCGCACCACGGTTACTGATGGCTGAGGAGCCTTCGAAATGAAAAAGCCAGGAATGAAGCGAGAGCTGAACGCGGGTTACGACGACGTGCTCAAGCGGCTGCCGGAGGCCTTGAGCTCCGAAGGTTTCGGAATCCTCACGGAGATCGACGTCGGCGCGACGCTGAAGAAGAAGCTCGACGTCGACTTCCGCCGCTTCCGGATCCTCGGGGCGTGCAACCCGAAGCTCGCCCACCAGATCCTCGGGATGGAGCTCGACGCGGGCGTGCTGCTGCCCTGCAACGTCACCGTGTACGAGCAGGACGGGGGCAAGACGGTGGTGAACGCGGTGGATCCGCTCCAGCAGATCGGCGCCTTCGCGGACGGCGACGAGCGGGTGCTCGAGCTGGCCCGCACCGTGCGCGAGAAGCTCAGCCGCGCCCTCGATCGCCTCGGCTGAGGCCCGGCCGTCAGCCGGTGCTGCGCAGCCCGAACGCAATCCCGTTCACCGTCAGCGCGAGCAGGCGGCGCAGCGCCTCGGGCTTGCGCGAGGCCGGCGCGTTCCTCCACACCGGCAGGAAGCGCAGCTGCAGGTAGTTGAGCGGGTCGACGTACGGGTTGCGCAGCCGGATCGACTCGGCGACCACCGGCTGGGTCTGCAGCAGCGTGTCCCGCTGGCAGATCTGCAGCGTCGTCTGCACCGAGCGCAGGTACTCCTGCTCGATCAGCGGCCACACCTTGTTGCGGATCCGCGCGGAGTCGATCAGCGCGGCGTACTGGCTGGCGATGTCGAGGTCGGTCTTCGCCAGCGACAGCTCGGCGTTCTCGAGCAGCGAAGCGAAGAACGGCCAGCCCCGGTACATCGCGCGCAGCCGGGTCAGCCCGCCGGCGGTCTGCTCGCAGTAGCCGCGCAGCGCGTGGCCCAGCCCGTACCAGGCAGAGAGGAAGTGCCGGGACTGGGTCCAGGCGAGCACCCAGGGGATGGCGCGCAGCTGGTGGAGATCCTGGGTCTTGCCCCGCCGGGCGGGTCGCGAGCCGATGCGCAGGTGCTCGACCAGGTCGATCGGCGTGGCCTGCTGGAAGTACTCGCCCAGCTCGGGAGTCCGGTACACCAGCTGCTGGTAGAACTCGAACGAGCGGGCGGCGAGCTGCTCCATCACCGCTTCCCACTCGGCGAGCGCGGGCGGGTCCTTCGGGCGCAGGCAGCACGAGGAGATCACCGCCGAGGTGAGCTGCTCGAGGTTTCGCTGGGCGATCCGGGGGTTCGAGTACTTGAGCGAGATGACCTCGCCCTGCTCGGTGATTCGCAGCTGGCCGCCCTGCGCCGCGTGGGGCTGCGCCCGCAGGCTGCGGTAGCTCTGGCCTCCGCCGCGGTCGATCGTCCCCCCCTTGCCGTGGAAGAAGCGGAGCTTCACCTTCAGCTCGTCGGCGAGCGCGGCCAGCTGCCGCTGGGCCTGGTAGAGGAACCAGTTGGCGGCGAGGTACCCGCCGTCCTTGTTGGAGTCGGAGTAGCCGAGCATCACCTCCTGGATCGAGCCGCGCTGCTCGAGGTGGGAGCGGTACTCCGGGTCGGACCACAGCTCGCGCATCACCCGCGGGCACTGGGCCAGATCTTCGATCGTCTCGAACAGCGGCACCACGTCGAGGCCCTCGACCCCCGCCTGCCGCGCCAGCCCGAGCGCGAGGCGAACGTCGTCCGCGCTGCGGGTCATGCTGAGGATGAAGTGGGTGGCCGACTCGGGCCCGTGCTCCTGCTGAATCCGGCGCAGCGCGCGCAGCTCGTCGTGGACGCCTTCCGGATCCGCGCGCAGCCGATCGGCGTGGTCGCGAAAGTCGAGCTCGGCCAGGTGCATTCCGAACGCCTCCACCTGGGTGATCAGCCGCGTCAGCCGCCCCCGCGCCGCGCGGTGGGCGTTCTGCTCGAGCAGCCCGGTGCGGATCTCCCCCAGGCGCCGCGCGGCGGCTTCGGCCGGGACGCTTCCCTGCTCGAGCTGCCGCTGGAGCTCGACGATCCGATGGCGGTACAGCTCGGAAGGCTGAAACGGATCCGCCGCCGCCACCCGCGGGCGGTGCTCGGGCGGCACCGAGTGGCTGAGCTCTTCGATCAGCCCCTCGCACTCGCGCAGGTAGTGCGCGGTCGCGTGCGCCCGGTTCATCCGCGCCGCCGCGAGGCTGACCTCCGGCGTCACCAGCGGGTGCCCATCGCGATCTCCGCCGATCCAGCTGGCGAAGGTGAGGAACGCGCGGCGGCGCTCGACCCCGGGGTAGGCGGCGCGCAGCTCCTCGTCGAAGGTGGCGTAGAAACCGCTGACCGCCTCGAAGATGGTGTGATCGAAGAAAAAGAGCGCGTTGTCCACCTCGTCCAGCGGCGTCACCGGCCGCTCGCGGACCTCT
>JAGSPQ010000573.1 GCA_018262385.1 Myxococcaceae bacterium
GAGGGTGATCGCGGTGCGACGCCGGTTGCGCAGCACGTTGCGGATCGCGAGCAGGAAGAGTCGGCCCATGGGTGGTCTCTACCTGAATGCGCAACAAATGCGTCGGCTGAGGTTTTGCAGATCTGAAAAACCATGTCTCTCGCGAGCGGGTTCTTCGTGGCGCTCGGCTGCGCGCTCAGCCTGCTCGTGATCTACGGACACTGGGAGCTGAGCCGATCGATCGGCCCGCGCCCGATTCCCCCGCCGCGCCGGCTGAAGTACCCCTCGCTCACCGTGATTCGGCCGGTGCGCGGGCTCGACCCCGGCTGCCACGAGAACACCCTCGCGCTGCTCGACCAGCACTACCCCGGCGCGCTGCAGACCCTGTTCGTCTTCGACTCCGAGCTGGACCCCGCCTGGCCGGTGGTGAAGGAGGCGGTCCGCCAGGCCGAGGGGATTCACGACGCCCAGGTGCTGATCAGCGGGGCTCCTCCCGCCACCCGCACCGGCAAGCTGAACGCGATGATCTACGGCCTCGGCTTCGCCCGGGGAGAGCTGGTGGCCTTCAGCGACTCGGACACCCGGCCGGCACCGGACCTGGTGCGCCTGCTGGTGGAGGAGCTGCTGGTGGACCCCGAGGCGGGCGACACCTTTGCGCCGGTGGTGATGAACGGCGAAGCGCGCACCGCCGGCGACGCCGGCCAGGCGCTGCTGCTCAACGGCTGGTACGGCACCTCGGCCGCGCGCGCCGCCGCTCCGACCGGGAGCCTGCCGTTCATCATGGGCGAGCTGGTCGTCTTCACTCGCCGCGCCCTCGACGCGATCGGCGGTCTCCGGGTCGCCGAGGGCCAACTGGTCGACGACATGTACCTTGGCGCCTGCGTGACGCTGGCCGGCCTGAAGAACGTAATGGTGCCCTGGAAGCTGCGGGTGATCGGCGGCGCGATCAGCTTCCGGGAGTTCGTGAAGGTGTTCCGCCGCTGGCTGATCTTCTCGCAGTCGGGGCTGCCGTTGAGCTTCGTCGGCGTCAGCTGGCTGCGGGGCCTCACCTCCGCGCTCGCGCTGGTGGGCACGGTCGCCGCGCTGGCCCTGGCGCCGTGGACCGCGCTCTTCCCCCTCGCCGCCGCCGGGCTCCTCGTCTGGAGCGACCTCCGCCTTCAAGAGCGCTTCAGCGGTCAGCCCCTGCCGCGGCGGCACCTCTGGATCGCGGCCGTGCTGCCCTTCATCGGGCTGGGGCTGATGGTCTCTTCGAAGATCAACCGCCAGGTCGAGTGGCGCGGGCGCAGCTACCCGCTCGGCGCTGGCGCCCGCCTCGCGGTGGAGAAGGCCCGCGGGCGGATCGACACCAGCCGGTTCGCCCCGCGCTGAACAATGACCGCTTGCCCACGGTTCTCCCAGCGGAGACGATGGGCGCACGGTCAGTGAAGTCCCCCGCTCCCACTCCGACCTTTCTCGAGGCGGCGCTCGGCCTGGCGCCGCTTCAACGCGGCGAAGACAGCTGGGCATTCCTGCGCTACTGCGACGTGCTGCCGGCCGACGCGAAGTCCGACTTCAACTTCGTGCGCGCCCACGAGACCAGCCGCGGCGAGAAGAACGGGCCGGCGCTCGCCGCGCGCATCGCCCTCTCGCTCGCCGATCGCGCCACGCCGAAAGGCCGCACCCCGGATCCGAAGTCGGTGCGCGCGAAGGCGCTCTGGCAGGCGTTCGAGGCCAACAACTTCAAGGCGCCGCAGTACGTGCCGCGCTGGCCGAACCACAGCGGGACCCCGACGAAGGAGACCGACACCTTTCCGCCGGTGCCTTCGGAGATCGGCGAGGTGCTCAGCGCCACCACCAACGTGCACGACGGCCGGGTCGAGCGGGACCACCTCGCCAGCATCTTCTTCGGGATCTTGATCGGCGGCGCCCCCGGCGCGCTGCTCGGCTTCATCGCCACCCAGCTCGCCGACTGGCCGGCGGTGCCCTTCACCACCGGCAGCACGGTGGTCGCCACCCTGATCGCCTACGCCGTGCACGCCGCCCGCAACAGCCGGCACTACGCCACCTGGGTCGGCACCGAGGGGCTGGCCACCACCACCGACGGCAAGGTCCTCGTCTTTCGCTTCGAGCGGGCGGTGCGGCTCGACCGCACGCTGTCCGATCAGGTGAGCAATGGGGAAGTGATCGGAAAGCGCGCCGAGTACACCTGGCTCAACTCGAAGAACCGGATCGTCCACCGCGCGCGGGCGGTGCTCCCCGACGATCCCAGCAGCCTCCCCGAGACCGCCGCCGCCCACTTCGTCCGCGCCGCCGAAGCGGCATGGAAGGCGTTCGAGGACAGCGACCGCCGGTAGAGTGGTCGCCATGTCGACGAAACCAGGTCCCCCCGTCTCCGGGGACGAAGAAGTCACCGCCCGCTCGGTGAAGACCCAGCTCGAGCCCGAAGGCTCCGAGCCCTGGGCGGTACAGAAGGTCGATCACCCGCTGAGCACCGACCTCGAGCAGAGCGTCGGCCGCTACGAGCCGCGGCGGATCCTCGGCGAGGGCGGCATGGGCGAGGTCCGGCTGTGCGAGGACCGCCGCATCGGCCGCGAGGTGGCGCTGAAGGTGATGCGGGCCGAGACCGCCGCCCGGCGCGACGCGCTGCCCCGCTTCCTGCGCGAGGCCCGGGTCCAGGGCCAGCTCGAGCACCCCGCGGTGGTCCCGGTCTACGACCTCGGGCTCGACGAGACCGGCAAGCCGTTCTTCACGATGAAGCGGATCCGCGGGCTGTCGCTGCACGAGGTGGTGCAGCGGCTGAAGGACAAGGACCCCGACGCCGCAGAGCGCTTCACCCGGCGGCGGCTGCTGGCGGCGTTCAACACCATCTGCCTCGCGCTCGACTACGCGCACTCCCGCGGCGTCCTCCACCGCGATCTGAAGCCGGCCAACGTGATGCTGGGCGACTTCGGCGAGGTGCACCTGATCGACTGGGGCCTCGCGCGCGTCAGCGGAGTCGCCGAGCTGCCGACGATCGAGACCGGCAGCACCGAGGCGCTGACCCACACCCGGCAGGGCGAGCTGATGGGCAGCCCCGGCTACCTGTCTCCCGAGCAGGCCCGCGGCGAGCACGCCACGATGACCGGCGCGGCCGACATCTACTCGCTGGGTGCGATCCTCTTCGAGCTGCTCACCCTCGAGCCGATGACCCCAGGCGAGCTCGTCGACCGGATCCACGCCACCCTGCGCGGAGAGGTCGAGCGGCGGCCCTCGGTGCGCGCGCCCCACGCCGACGTGCCGCCCGAGCTCGAGCAGGTCATCCTCAAGGCGACCGAGCATCTTCCGGCAAAGCGGTACGCCCGGCCGCGCGAGCTGGCGCTGGCGATCGAGAAGTACCTCGACGGCGATCGCGACGAAGCGCGGCGGGCCGTGCTGGCCGGCGAACACCTCGAGCGGGCGCGCGCCCTGATGGTCAGCGGCGACCTCAACCAGCGCGGCCAGGCGGTGGGCGAGGTGATGCGCGCGCTGGCCCTTCAGCCGGGCAAGAGCGCGGCGCCGCAGCTGCTGGCGAAGCTGCTGTCGGACGTGCCGGCCCAGCTTCCGGCCGAGGCGGTCGCCGAGGTGCGGCTCAACGAAGCCCGCGGCCAGGCGGCGACCGGGCGGATGATCGGCCTGCGGTACCTGGTGTGGCTGGCCTACCTGCCGGTGATGTTCCTCATCATGCGCGACCCGTGGATCATCGCCGGCCTGACGGGGCTGGTCGCGGCCACCGCGGCGAGCGCGTTCTTCTTTCGCGAGCGCCGCGCGCAGGGCCGCTCGAGCGGAGCCTGGCTGTTCGGGATGGCGACGGTGACGATGATGGGGACCTCGCTGCTGTGGGGGCCGTTCATCAACCTCCCGGCAGTGGCGGCGACCAACACGATGCTGTTCGCGGTTCACTCCAGCTTCCGGCGGCGGTGGCTGATCCTCGCCAGCACGCTGACCATCCTCGTGCCGTGGCTGCTGGAGAAGGGCGGGGTGATTTCGCCGTCCT
>JAGSPQ010000574.1 GCA_018262385.1 Myxococcaceae bacterium
AAGCCGGTGACCGGGATGGTGAATCGGTGCGTTGTTCCAGCCGTCTGAGCGCTCGGCTCATTCAGGTGCAAGAGGATGTGAACCGAGTTTCCCTGACGGACCGCGAAGACCGGATCCGCCGCGAGCCGAAACTCGGACCATTGGGTCCAGGTGTAGGGGCCGGGGCGGCCAAGCTGGGGGATGATTTCATTGACGCGCCAGGCACCGGCTGTGCCGGGCCGAACCAGGAGCACCACGGGGCGGCCCGCGTAGAGCCCGGGCTTTGCACTTCCGATCACGAGGTAGCCGGGGTCTGCGCCCTCGAGCGGGAAGACGGCGCGCACATCCAGCAGCGAGGGGCCGCCGCTGGGCAACGCAGTCGCCAACGGGAAGGGTTCGGTGGTGATCAGATCCTGCGGCCCGACTTCTGCTTTGAGCGGGAGGAACGAGAGCACCAGCATCGCGGGCGGAGTGACGAACGAGCCTTCGCCCGCAGAGAGGAAGGAGGCGTAGGGCGCGGCGTCAGGGCGATCGAGGTCGACGCCCGTCGAGGTGGTGAGCTGCGTGTATTTCTTGACGCCGAGAGCGAGGGGAAGGGTGATGCCATTGAGCGGTTTCCAGCACGCGACGGTGCCGTTCGAAGCGCAGGACCTGGTTTCATTTTCGCCGCACTTCGCGCGCTCACAGGCGGTGCCGGGATCAGCGATGCGAAAGGCACCGTAGAGGCTGAACCGGCTCGACTCGAACGAGGCCATCCCGTTCGCAAAGGTGGCGCCGTCCACGCGCTCCCAGGTGGCGTCGGCGCGATCGTCGAGCCGCATCACCAGATTCGCAGCGCTCCCCGCGGGAAAGGAGAAGGACACCGCGGTGGAGAACGTGGTCCCGTGGGGCGTGAGCTCAAACACGTCGCCCGCCCGCTCGACCGCGGCTCCGTTGAGCTGCGGCGCAGCGAGACCGGCAGCAGCTGCTTCATCCAGCCGAGTGATGAAGAGTGTGACGCTTTCCGCCAGCGCTCCAGCCGGGACGACGAGCGTTGCCCCAGCGCCTTCCAGAGTGGCGCCATCGGGGCCGACTTTCTTCTCGACCGCCGGTCCGCCCCCCTTGCACCCGCCGACTCCCAGCAGTGCAGTGAGAAGCAGCACCACCAACGGCGCAGATGAATGCGCTGTTGCCCTTCGCGGGCTGGATTGCTGATGCACTTGACTTCCCCTGGTGCGACGGCGGGGAGTCCGCACGGCGTCTGCAGACCCTAGCAGCGATGTTGGACCCGAGTTGCGCCGCCTGGTGAATCGTCTGGTCCTCCCCTCCACTCCCTCTTCGCCCCCACCACCACCAGCCTCGCACCTCCGTCTGGCGGTTCGTTCTTCCTCGCGAATGGCACTGGTCCAGCGAACCTACCCACGAGCCGTGAAAATCAAGATGAGCAACTTCCCGCGAAACCGCCCGTGGGTGGCCGCTAAGCCGCCGCCCGCTCAGGCCGCGTGGGCCCGGGGCGCCCGGTGGCGCTCGGCCCAGTCGAGCGCGTAGTCCGCCACCTCTTCCCAGCCCGGCACGCCGATCGAGAAGTGCGGCCGGCCGGGGAATTCCTTGTAGTCGGTGACCGCCGAAGAGCTGTGGTACCGCTGGAAGTTCTGCCGGCTGAGCGCGGGCGGCACGGTCTGATCGGCGCTGCCGGCGATCAGCAGCAGCGGGGCGCGATCGGCGTTGCGCAGGTTGACCCGGGTGGCGGCGTGGCGGACCAGGTTCGCGGTCACCGCCTCCCACAGCGGTCGGCCCGGGGTGGGCACCAGGTAGCGGTCGTAGGCCGCCCTGGCTTCCTCGCCGGTCAGGGTGTTGGCGAACCCCTGGTGCCACTGCCGGGGGGTGAGCGCCACGGTGCGCCCGCGCAGCGCCGGCTTGCTCAGCACCGGCAGCGCCGACTTGAGCCCCTTGAGCCCCAGCTGCAGCACGCCCCTCACCGGAGTGGAGTCGATCGCGACGCCCGCCGCGCCGAGCCCCCGGTCGAGCAGGATCTGCACCAGCACTCCGCCGAACGAGTGGCCGATGATGATCGGCGGCGCGTCGAGCCCGCGGATGATCTTCTCGAAGTGGTCGGCCGCCTCGCCAATTCCGACTCCTCTCATCCCCGACGGATCCTGCCGCAGCGCCTCGACCTCGCGATCCATCCCCGGCCAGGCGGGCGCCAGCACCTGGTAGCCCTGCTCGGTGTAGCGATCGACCCAGTGCTCCCACGCCCGGGGGGTGAACCACAGGCCGTGAATGAGCACGATGCTTCCCTTCGAGGCGTTCTTCATGCGGGAGTCCTTGGGGAAAATCTAACCGCGCGTCTTCCGGCGCTCAGGAGATTCTCGCCAGGGCGCGCTTTTGGGGGCGAGGGTGGCATAGGAAGCGGGCCATGAACCGGACCTTCCTGCTCGCCGCGCTCCTGCTGCTCGCCGCTCCTGCCTCTGCCCGCGACTGGTTCGTCAGAGCCGGCGCCACCGGAGGCGACGGCACCCAGCAGAAGCCGTTCGCCGATCCGTGGCAGCCGCTCGAGAAGGTCGAGCCGGGCGACAAGATCCACGTCGCCGGCGGCGTCTACACCGGCAAGCTCGGGGTGGGGCAGTGGATCTTCCCCCTGCCGCGGATCGAGCTGCTGGGCGGCTACGACGCCGACTTCAAGACCCGCGATCCCTGGAAGAACCCCACCTCGCTCACCTACAAGCCGGGCAAGAGCTCGCCCAACGGCACCCTCACCCGCATCTCGGGCGGCTCGGACCACTCGGGCTCGGTGCTCGACGGCTTCGTCATCGACCTGCAGGAACGGAACAAGTACGCGGACCAGTCGCTGACCGAGCCGTTCCTCAGCGGCGCGATCACCCTCGAGCACCCCGGCTCGGTGATCCGCAACTGCACGATCATGAACTCCCCCGATCGCGCGCTCTCGATTCGCCAGAGCGTCACCGTCGAGAACAACGTGATCGTCAACAACATCTACCTCGGGGTGCACGTCAAAGACGGCAACACCCTCAGCGGCAACACCAGCACCGCGCCGGCGATCGTCCGCAACAACACCATCGCCTACACCTGGGACTACAAGTCGCCGGCGCTGGGCAACGAGCGCGGCTCGGCGATCCTCACCAACACCGCCAACGCGGTGATCGACGGCAACCTGGTCGTCAACAACGACAACCACGGCGTCACCGGCTACCGCTGGGATCCGAAGCAGCTGAAGCTCACCAACAACGTCTTTCACCGCAACCTCTACAGCAACTTCCTCTACTCGAAGGACAACAACCGGCAGGTGATCGACGACGCCGAGATGGACTCGCTCGAGGAGATTGGCCTGGGCGAATTCTCCGGCAACCAGGTGCTCGATCCCCAGCTGCCGGTCGACAAGGCGTGGCTCGATCTCTACAGCCAGCGCACCTCGGGCTCGCCCGGCAAGCTGAAGATGGACGACTTCAACGAGATGCGCCGGCTGATGGGGCTGCCGATGCTCGCCACCGGAGGGACCCGCGCCACCAACCTCGCTCCGCCGTGGGATCTGAAGAGCGCGCTCGCCTTCTGGACCCCGAAGAACGGCGCGGTCAAAGCCGGCGCCCGCATCCGCACCCTGGAGGTGAAGTTCTCGGGGCCCGCCGCCGCCGCGGGGCCGAGCAAGAGCTACAAGCCGGGCGCGATCGCCGCCTGGACCCGCAGCCCGGACAAGGTCGCCAACCAGGCGCTGGAGATGACGGTGGCGATCGGCAGCGTGACCAACCCGTCGGGCGCGCCGGACCTCAAAGAGACCCACGACGCCCGCTGGCTCCTCGACAGCGACGGCAGCGGCGAGCAGCTGGTCGGCCTCTACCCGAAGGGCACCGGGATCGAGCGCACCCTCGGCGCGGCGACCACCTTCCGGGACAAGGAGAAGCTGACCGAGCTGTACAAGGTCAAGGGCGTGGCCCGGGTGCTCAGCGGCTACCCGAAGGCCGGCTTCGTGATCGAGTCGATCGAGCGGCTGGAGAC
>JAGSPQ010000575.1 GCA_018262385.1 Myxococcaceae bacterium
CTTCACCTGGTTCGACTGCTCGTTGAAGTCCGAGAGCCAGACCTTCTTCGGGGTGGCAGTAGCGAGCGCGTCAAGCATTCGCACCGGACCCGAGCGCAGCTTTCGGAGGTCGTTGAGGATCTTCAGCTTGTCCTCGACCTCCTTCTTGCGCTTGTTGATGTTGTTCACCTCGCCAATCACTTTTTCGAGCTCAGTGATCCGCCGCTGGGTCTCGATGACCGAGCTTGCCAGGCGCACCCGCTCCGACTCGCGGTCGGAGTACCAGAGGTAGTTGCCTACGAGTCCGAGCACGATGACGAGGGCAGCCAGGATGAGCACCTGGCGGCCGACCTCACGCTTCTGGACCTGCCTTACCGGCAGGAGGTTGATCCGAATCATCATTGCTTCGTCTCTCCTCAGTCGAGCTTGTCGCCTGGCCTACGCAGAGCCAGACCGACAGCCACCGCCGCCATCGGCGCAACGTCCATGATGAAGCTGGGATCGAACTTCCGGTTGTCGATCTCGATCAGCTTGAAGGGGTTCAGAATCTCGACCGGGACGCCGACCCGGGCCTCGATCGTCTTGAACAGCGCCGGGATCTTCGCGGTGCCGCCCGAGAGGTAGACCTTGGAGAAGGTCGCGTCGGCCGCGGTGCCAGCGTAGAAGTCGAGTGACCGCTGGATCTCGCCGGCCACCTGCTCGGCGACCTGGGTCATCACCCGCTCGACTTCCTGGGGCACGACCGCGTCGGCGTCGTTCTGGCGGCCACCGATCTTCAGCGCCTCGGCCTCTTCGTACGAGACGTTGAGCTGCTTCTGGATTTCTTCGGTGAACTGGTTGCCGCCGATGGTGACGTCGCGGGTGAAGGTGGTCACCCCGCCCGAGATGATGTTGATGTTGACCACCGCCGCGCCGGCGTTGATCAGCACCACCGTCTCGTTGGCCGGCACGTCGTAGTTGGTCGAGAAGCAGTTCTGCACCGCGAAGGCGTCGACGTCGACCACCTGCGGGTTCAGGCCGGCCTCCGACACCACGGTGGTGTAGTCGTTGATCATGTCCTTCTTCGCCGCGACGAGCAGGACGTCCATCTGGCCGGTGGCGTCGTTGGCGTCGGGCTTGAGGATCTGGGTGTCGATGTTGACGTCTTTGATGTCGAACGGAATGTGCTGCTCGGCTTCCCACTGAATCGCTTCTTCGAGCTCTTCCTGCGACATGCGGGGCATCGAGATCTTCTTGATGATCACCGAGTGTCCAGAGACGCCGATCGCGACCTCCTTCGTCTTGATCTTCAGCTCGGCGAGCAGCTCCTGGATCGCCTGGACGATCGCGGTGGAGTTCATCAGCGCGCCGTCGACGATCGCCTCGGGCGGCAGCGGCTTCATTCCGAAGCTGAGCAATGCGTAGCCGATCTGGCCCTTGCGACGGTGCTCCTTGAGAGCGACCAATTTCACTCCGGTCGATCCGATGTCGAGGCCCAGCGCCAGCTTGCCCTTCGCCATTTCAACTCCTTGTTGCTTCCAACATCAGTGAGCGTAGCCGCCCACAGGCAGGTCGCGAAAAAAACTGCCGTCAGCTCCCGAAGACCTTGTCCTTGTCAGTCACGCGCAAGCCGAGCGCGAGGATGATCTTCCGCTTGGTGTCGAGGCGGCACTCTTCGCCCCGCTCCACCCGATCGATCGTCAGCGCGCTGACTCCTGCCCGGCGCGCCAGCTCAGCTTTTGACAACAGGCGCTCTTCACGCAGCACCTGAACATTGTTGGACGGGTTCGATGGCTTGCGGTCGTTCATCGGAGGGGAATGAATTGTCGACCCGCAAATCCCAGCTGTCAAATGAACTGATCCATCAATTATCGTCTAATTATAGGTCAATTATGCGTAATTACACCACCGATAGAGGTGGGCAGACACGCACCCGCTAGAAATTGGGTCGGATCAGGCCGCGTCGGGATCGATCCCGTAGTCCTTTATTTTGTACAGCAGCGCGCGGTGGCTGATCTCGAGCAGCTCGGCCGCGCGGGTGCGGTTGCCGTGGGTGCGCCGCAGCGCCGCACGAATGAAGGTCTCTTCCAGCTCGTGCATCGCGCGCTTGAGCGAGTAGCCGGCCGACTCGGGCGTGGGCGCCGTGGGAGCGCCGCTCGCCACCGGGGCGGGCGCCGCCGCGAGCCCAGGGTCGCCCCACAGCTTCTCGGGGAGGTTCTCGGGGATCACCAGCTCGCCCTCGGCGAGCAGCACCGAGCGTTCGATCGCGTTCTCGAGCTCGCGGACGTTGCCCGGCCAGGACCAGGCCTGCATCAGGGCGGTCGCCTCGGGCGAAAAGCCCTTCACCGGCAGCTCGCGGTTGAGCTCGCGGTTGAAGCGGGAGACGAAAGCGTTCGCCAGCAGCATCACGTCGTCTTTGCGCTCGCGCAGCGGCGGCACCCGCAACATCATCACGTTGAGGCGGAAGTAGAGGTCGGCGCGGAACTCGCCGCGCTCGACCAGCTTGCCCAGATCGCGCAGGGTCGCGGCGACCACCCGCACGTCGACCTTCTCCGACTGCGTCTCGCCCAGGGGGCGGATCTCACCCTCCTGGAGGAAGCGCAGCAGCTTCACCTGCAGCGGCAGCGGGAGCTCCCCGATCTCGTCGAGGAACAGAGTTCCCCCGTCGGCCTCGGCGAACAGCCCCCGCTTGGCGGTGCGCGCGTCGGTAAAGGCGCCGCGGGCGTGGCCAAACAGCTCCGACTCGATCAGCCCGGCGGGAATCGCCCCGCAGTTGACGGTGATGAACGGCATCGACGCCCGGGGAGACAGCTCGTGGAGAGCGCGCGCGACCAGCTCTTTGCCGGTGCCCGACTCGCCCGAGACGAGGATGGTGGTCGAGACGGGCGCGAGCTTCTTGATCTGCTTGTGGAGGGTGCGGACGGCGTCGCTGATCCCGAGGATCCGATCGAGCGGGCCGGTGACCCCGCGCTGCTCTTTGAGGCGGCGGTTCTCGCGCAGCAGGCGGATCCGTTCCTCCGCCTTCTTCAGCACCAGCACGATCTCTTCGGGCTTGAAGGGCTTCTGGACGTAGTCGTACGCGCCCTGGGCGACCGCCTCGAGCGCCTGATCCTGCGAGCCGTACGCGCTCATCACCAGGAAGGTGACCTCGGGCCAGTGCTCGAGCGCCGCCTTGAGCAGCCCCATCCCGTCGAGCTTCGGCATCCGGACGTCGGAGATGACGACGTCGTACTGCCGGGCGGCGAGCTCGCGCAGCGCCTCTTCTCCGTCAGCGACCGCCCGGACGTCGTAGCCCTTGTCGGTGAGAATCAGGGTGAGCACATGGCGGATCGACGGTTCGTCGTCGGCGATCAGCACGGTGCGGAAGGTAGCCATTGGGGCCCTTAGTCTCTCACGGGAGGAGCAGGCGGACGGTGAAGACCGCTCCGCCTTCGGGGTGATTGGCCGCGGTCAGCTGCCCGCCCATCGCTTCGACCAGGTGGCGGGAGACCGCCAGGCCCAGCCCCGTCCCCTTCCCTGCCGCCTTGGTGGTGAAGAACGGCTCGAACAGCCGGCCCTGGACGTCGGGGGGCAGCCCGGGGCCGTGATCGCGCACCCGGAGCTCGGCGCGGCCGTCGACGGCGGCGGCGGTCAGCTCGAGGGCGCCCTGCCCGCCCATCGCCTGGGCGGCGTTGATCAAGAGGTTGATCATCACCTGCGACAGCGGCCCGGACTCGCAGCGGGCGTACAGCGCCGGCTCGACCTCGACCCGCCACGTCAGGTTTCGGAACTCGGGGCCGGACGACAGCAGCTTCACGCTGGTGTCGATCAGGCCGGCCAGCTCGACCGGCCCTGGCTGGCCGCGCGAAGGCCGGCCCAGCTCGAGCAGAGAACGGACGATCTGATCGATGCGCTGAACCTCGGCTTCGATCCGCTTCACCAGATCGAGCGTCTCTTCCGACCCGCCCGCCCGCGAGCGCATCAGCGACAGGTAGCCGAGGATTCCCGAGAGCGGATTGCCGACCTCGTG
>JAGSPQ010000576.1 GCA_018262385.1 Myxococcaceae bacterium
ACGGGCAGGGGCGCGGGCGGCGGAGCCTCTTTGGCGAACGGAGCCTCTTTGGCGAACGGAGCCTCTTTGGCGAACGGAGCCTCTTTGGCGAACGGAGCCTCTTTGGCGAACGGAGGCTCTTCGGCGATCGGAGCCTCTTCGGCGAACGGAGCCTCTTCGGCGAACGGAGCCTCTTCGGCGATCGGAGCCTCTTCGGCGATCGGAGCCTCGCCCGGAGGCAGCGTGGCGGGGAGCGCGTCGAGCTTCAGCTCGGTCACCGCCAGCTGCAGCGCATCGCGGGCGCTCTCCGCGTCGACCCGGACCTGGCGAACCACCCCGCCATCCGCGCGCACCACCCGGGCGGTGCCGATCGCTCCCCCCGGAACGGGATCGAGCCGCACGTACACCCCGTAGAGCGACTCGGTCGCCTCGGCGAGGAAGCGCAGGCAGCTGTCGCGAATCTCGCAGCGGTCGGCGGCGTCCTGCGCCAGCGCCTCGTCGATGCGGGCCGAGCCGGCGACGGTGACGTTGGGGACCCGCGCAACCATCACCTCGAGCTGCGCTTTCAGCGCCTCGCGCTGCTCGAATGGAAAGTTGCCCAGCCCAAGCGGATGGACGGCGACCCGCGGCTGCGCCAGGCCCGCCCCGGACAGCAAAATTGTCATCACCGTAAGGGCTCGGACCAAGCGACTCCTCCCTCGGGGACGAAAGGTGTGCAACTGCCCGGCCAGCGGGTCCACAATGCGAGCCGATGCCGCAGACGATCCTCGTAGCCGACGACGATCCGAGCCTGCGCGAGGTCGTTCGCTACACCCTGGCGCAGGCGGGGTTCGAGGTCGTCGAGGCCAGAGACGGCAAGGAGGCGCTGGCGAAGATCCGCGCGCGTCCGCCGGCGCTGCTGGTGCTCGACATCATGATGCCCGAGCTCGACGGGCTCGAGGTGTGCCGGGCGGTGCGAAAGGACCATCCGTTTCCGATCGTCTTTCTCTCCTCGCGCGACGACGAGCTGGATCGGGTGCTCGCGCTCGAGCTGGGCGGCGACGACTTCGTGCCCAAGCCGTTCAGCCCGCGCGAGCTGCTGGCCCGGGTGAAGGCGGTGCTGCGGCGAACTGCGCCCGCCCCGCTGCCGCCCGTCGCGCCCGCGCCGCTCGAGCGGGGGCTGCTGCGGGTGGACCTCGAGACCTGGCGCGCGTTCTGGAACAGCCGCGAGGTGGTCCTCACCGCCACCGAGCTCGAGCTGCTGGCGGTGCTGCTCAAGAGCCCCGAGCGGGTGTTCACCCGAGAGCAGCTGATGGACCAGGCGTACGAGGGGGTGGTGGTGAGCGACCGCACCATCGACAGCCACGTGCGCCGCATTCGCCAGAAGTTCGCCGACGCAGGCGGAGCGGTGATCGAGACGGTGCACGGCGTCGGGTACCGGCTCGGTGTCGGGTAGCGGCCTGCGGCTTCCGCTGTGGACGGTGTTCGCCGCGCTCGCGTCGGCGACGTTGGTGCTCACCCTGCTCGGCCTCGGCCTGGTGCGCGTCTACGACAACCAGCTGGTTCGGCAGACCGAGTCCGAGCTGATCGCCCAGGGGGTGGTGCTGGCGAGCGCGTTTCGCGACGCGAGCGCGCGCGACGGCGCGAGGCCGCCCTGCCTGCAGAAGACGCTGCCGTGGCCCTTCCCCAAGCCGAGCGACAGCGCGCTCAAGCCGATCCTCCCCACCCTGACCGCCTCGTCGCCGATCGAGCCGCCGCCGCACGACCCGCCCGCCTCGAGCGCGTTTCCAGATCCGTCGATGCGGCGGGTGGGGGTCGAGCTGACCCCGCTGCTGCTCGAGACCGCGCGCGCCACCCTCGCCTCGCTGCGGGTGGTCGACACCGAGGGAACGGTGATCTCCACCAGCGCGATTGGAGTCGGCACCAGCCTGATCGGCCACTGGGAGGTGCAGCAGGCGCTGAAGGGCGCCCCGGGCAGCGTGCTGCGCGCGCGGCTGGGAGAGCCCCCCGACTCGGCGCTGGCCTCGCTGTCGAGAAGCACCGGAGTGCGGGTGTTCGTCGCGCTGCCGATCACCCGCGCGAGCCCGGACGAGGAGTGCGTGCTCGGCGCGGTGGTGCTGGCGCGCACCCCGATGACCTGGGCGAAGGCGACCTACGCGGATCGCTGGAACCTGGCCGCCTCGGGCTCGGTGCTGCTGGTGGTGCTGGCGCTGGCCTCGCTCGCCTCGTCGGCGCTGGTGGTGCGGCCGATTCGCCGCCTGGTCGCGAAGGCGAACGCGATTCGCGGGGGCGCGCCGCCGCAGAGCGTGAAGGCGCCCTCGACCGCGATCTCCGAGCTGTTCGCCCTCTCGCAGTCGCTGGACGCGATGGCGGGCGCGCTGGCGGAGAAGAACGACGCGCTGCGGGCGTTCGCCGCCAGCGTGTCGCACGAGTTCAAGACCCCGCTGGCCTCGATTCGCGGCGCGGTCGAGCTGCTCGAGGAAGAGGCGATGGCGCCCGAGCAGCGCGCGCGGTTCTTGAGCAACGTCTCGAAGGACGCCGACCGGCTGACCCGGCTGGTGCAGCGGCTGCTCGAGCTGACCCGGGCCGAGGCGAGCGCGCAGAAGGGCGAGTGCGACGCGCTGCAGGTGGCGAAGGACGCCGCGGGGCAGGACGGGCGGATCTCGGCCCAGGGCGCGCCGGCGAAGGCCGCGATGCCGGCCGAGGCGCTGCTGGCGGTGCTGGGCCACCTGGTCGAGAACGCGTTTCAGCACGGCGGCACCCGGGTCACGCTCAGCGTGCGCGGGCGGGAGCTCACCGTGGCCGACGACGGGCCGGGGATCTCGGCGGCGAACCGCGCCAGGGTGTTCGACACCTTCTTCACCACCGCCCGCGAGTCGGGCGGCACCGGGATGGGGCTGTCGATCGCCCGGGCGCTGATGCGCGCGTTCGGTGGCGAGCTGGCGCTCGAGCCGCCCACCACCGGCGCGGTCTTCCGGCTCACCCTCCCGGGTCGATAGCGTTCACGGGCTTGGCATCAGCTCTTCCCGCCAGGCTCTGAGAATGTCCGTCTCGGTGACGATGCCCATCAGGTGACCGTCATTGCCGATGACCGGCAGCGAACCGAACCGGTTCTCGAGCAGCAGGTCGATCGCCTGGTAGACCGGGGTATCCGGCGTGACGGTGATCGGATCGCGGCTCATGTACTCGCCCACCCGCACCCGCTTCTTTCCCTTCGCGAGCGCCGCCAGCACATCCCTCGCCGACAGCATCCCGACCAGGTTCCGATTCTCGTCGACGACCGGCACGTGGCGCATCGAGCCCAGCGTCAGCTCGGCTTCTGCCTCTCCGATCGAGTCAGTGTCCCGCACCGTGACGAGCGCAGTCGTCATCACGCTCTCGATTTTCATTGTCGCTGCCATGGAATCCTCCGCGTCCTCGAGCCCTCAGCCCGGATGAGCTTCCTCGCCCAGGGTCTCCATCCTCCTGGGGCCCAACTGCTGGCTGAACCAGTCGGCCGCGAGACGGGCGACCGCGTCGAGCGCTCCCGGTTCCTCGAACAAGTGGGTAGCGCCGGGGACGATCACCAGCTCGTGCGGAGCGCTCAGCCTCGAAGCCGCGCGGCGGTTGAGGTCGAGGACGGTCTCGTCTCTTCCTCCCACGATCAGCAGCGTCGGGGCACGGACCTCCCCCAGGCGCTCCTGGGCGAGGTCGGGTCTGCCGCCGCGCGAGACCACCGCCATCACCGCGCCCGGCAGTCGGGCGGCCGCGACGAGGGCAGCGGCTGCTCCGGTGCTGGCGCCGAAGTAGCCGATCGGCAAGCTCCGGGTGGCGGCGAGGGACTGCGCCCAGCCCGTCGCCTCGGCCAGCCTGCGGCCGAGCAGCGAGATGTCGAAGCGCAGCTCAGCAGTCTCTTCGTCCACCCTTTCCTCCCGGGAGGTGAGGAGATCGAAGAGCAGGGTCGCCAACCCGCTGCGCTGCAGCACGGCCGCGACGTGCTGATTTCGCGGGCTGAAGCGGCTGCTG
>JAGSPQ010000577.1 GCA_018262385.1 Myxococcaceae bacterium
ACCCGCTCGACCTGCGCGGAGAGCCCCGAGCGCAGCCAGTCGAAGTACACCGCGGGAATGTCGGCCCCGGCGATGTCGCCCTCGCGCTGAAAGCCGAGCACCGCCGCCTCGAGGTCCTGCAGCCGGGTGCCCCCCAGCCGCCGCTTGAAGATCCGCCGCGCGCAGTGGAGCAGGTCGAGGTGCGGCCTCGGCGCGGGCGCCGCGATCCGGTTGAGCACGAACCGGGTGCGCAGCAGCGGCCAGTCGAAGCACTTGCCGTTGAAGGTCACCAGCACGCTCGCCGCCTCGATCTTCTCCGCCAGCATCCGCAGCAGCGGCGCCTCGGCGCCCGGCCGGCCGAGGAACAGCTGCCGCACCACCAGCAGCTCTCCCTCGAACCAGGAGATCCCGATCACCCACGGCAGGGTGCCCGCGCCGCCCTGCAGCCCGGTGGTCTCGGTGTCGATCATCAGCATCCGCGACAGGTCGAGCTCGGCCAGCGACGCGTCGAGCGCGAGCGAGGCGACGGTCGCCCCCTGGACGATCCGCGCCGCGGCGACCCGGACCTTCCCCTGCACGAAGTCCGGCCCGTGCACCTGCTGGAGGAACTGCACCGGGCCATGCGGGGTCTGCACCGCCGGCAGGAACCCCGCATCCTCCGCCCGCCGCTCGGATGCCGCCGGAGCGGGCCCGAAGCTCGTCAGCTGCGAGAGCTTTTCGCGCAGGCTCCTCACAACCCTAAGCAGCCGAGGGTGGTGAGCACCAGCTGCCGCCGGCTCTTCTGGCGGGGAATCCCGACCCCGAACTCGAGGCCGATGCAGCCCGGGCAGCCGTCTTCGCAGCCGCAGCCTTCGACCAGGCGCCGCGCGCGGGCGACCAGCTCGAGCCGCTCTTCGAACAGGCGGGGCGCCAGCCCGATCCCTCCGGGGATCTCGTCGTAGAGGAAGATCGTCGGGTCGATGATCGGCTGCCCGGTGCGCGCGGGAGCCCCGGGCACCGAGCGGCTGCCGAGGGTGCGGCCCAGATCGCGGGGGTCGATCATCAGCCCGACGCAGGCCACCGAGTGCATCGCCACTCCGAGCGCGCGCACCGCGTCCACCACCTCCACCCGGGGGGCGGCGATCGCCTCCACCACTTCCTCCGGCACCGTCAGCCAGAACGAGGTGCTGTGCATCTGCAGCTCGGGCAGCGCGACCTCGCCGTAGCCGACGTTCTCGTGGGTGTGGAACTTCACCTTCTTGAAGCCGACCACCTTCTCGACGATCGAGACCTCGCCGCTGCCGAACACGACTTTCGGCCGCGCCTCCTCGGACGCCTGGGAGATCACCTCCACCCGGGTGTGCTTCATCGCGTCGGTGAAGTAGTCGGGCGCCACCTTGCGGATGAACGCCTTGCGGTTGGGCAGGTCGAGCCGCTCGACCTGGTACTGCTCGCCGTCGTGTTGGTAGATCGCCTGCTCGTGCAGCATGGTGTGCGCCGATCGCCAATCCATCTCGGCGAGGGTGCGATCGGCGGGCTGCTCGATGATCACGATGTTGTCCCAGCCGACGCTGCGCAGCGAGACGTGGTTGGCGGGGTAGGCGTCGGCCGCCCAGTGCCAGGTGCGCGCCCCGGAAGGCGCCGCGCCGGGGTGGAGCACGCGGTGCTCGGTGAGGAAGTCGAGCGTCTCGGTGGTGGTCTGCGCGCTGACTTCGCGAAAGCCCTCGCCCGCCTCGAAGGGGAGCTCGAACGCCGCGCACTTGAGGTGCTGGACCAGGATCTCGACGTTGTCCGGGTCGATGCGCGCCTGCTCGACCGGCGAGCGGAGCAGGAACCCCTCGTCACCGGCGACGTACTGATCGAGCGGCGCGCTGGAGGCGACCATCAGCGCCAGGCTCTGCCCCTGCCGGCGCCCGGCGCGGCCGAACCGCTGCCAGAGCGCGGCGAGGTTTCCCGGGTAGCCGGCGCAGACCACCGCGTCGAGCGCGCCGATGTCGATCCCCAGCTCGAGCGCGTTGGTCGCCACCACGCAGCGGATCTCGCCCGCGCGCAGCCGCGCCTCGATGTTCCTGCGCATCAGCGGCAGGTAGCCGCCGCGGTAGGCGAGCAGGGTGTCGGCGGGGATCCGATCTTCGGCGAGGTGATCGCGCAGGTACTTCAGCATCACCTCGACGGTGTTTCGCGACTGGCCGAAGACCAGCGTCGGCACCCCGGCGCGCACCAGGTCCGCCGACAGCCGCGCGGTCGCCTTGATGTAGCTCTGACGAATCCCCAGCTCGGGGTTCACCACCGGCGGGTTGTAGACCAGCACCTGCCGCTCTCCGGTCGGCGCGCCCGACTCGCCGACCAGCGCGACCTCGCGGCCCAGCATCCGGCTGGCGTGCTCGCGCGGATTGCCGATCGTCGCCGAGGCGAAGATGAACTGGGGGGCGCTGCCGTGGAAGCGCGCCACCCGATCGAGGCGGCGCAGCACGTTGGCCAGGTGCGAGCCGAACACCCCGCGGTAGGTGTGCAGCTCGTCGAGGACCACGAAGCGCAGGTTGGCGAACAGCCGCGCCCAGCCGGCGTGGTGGGGGAGGATCCCGCTGTGCAGCATGTCCGGGTTGCTGAGCACCACCCCGCTGCGCTCGCGGGCGAGCTTGCGGGCGTCGGCGGGAGTGTCGCCGTCGAAGGTGATCGCGCCGTGGGGAAGCTGTGCGTCCCGCATCAGCGCCCGCAGCGACTCCTCCTGATCTCGCGCCAGGGCCTTGGTGGGGAACAGGTAGAGGGCGCAGGCGTGCGGCTGGCGGGCGAGCTGGTCGAGCACCGGGAGGTTGAAGCAGAGGCTCTTGCCGGAGGCGGTGGGGGTGGCGACCACCACGTCGCGCCCGCTGGAGGCGAGGGTGAACGCCTCGGCCTGGTGGGTGTAGAGCTTCGAGATTCCGCGCTGGGCGAGCGCCGAGCGCACCGAGGGAGCCAGCGCGTCCGGCACCGGGGCGTACCGCGCCTCGCGCGCGTCGATCGCCGCGTCGAGCACGATGTTGGGCCAGATCGAGCGATCGGCACGCCAGCGCTCGAGCAGATCGCCCAGGCCTCCTCCCCGCTCCCACGGCGTCTTCCGCTTCCCCTCGAATTCCCCGTCCGTGGTCTGCACGGGCCCGACTGTACAGGCGGTCAGGTAGCTGCTCAAGAGTTCAGCTCCAGGGCCCACCTCCCAATCGAGTGGACTTGGGCGCGGCAGCGTGAAGGATCGCGTCCATGGCCAAGCGACCCTCGAAGCCGAAGCGGAAGGTGAAGGCGCCTGCGAAGAAGGCGAAGAAGCCGGCGCCGAAGATCAAGCGGAAGAAAGCGGCGGCGAAGGCGAGAAAGGCGGTGGCGAAGCCGAAGAAGGCAGCCGCGAAGGCGAGCAAGCCCGCCGCGAAGCCGAAGCGGATCGCGGCCGCCCCGGCGCCGCGGCTTGCGCAGCCGCCGCCTCCGCCCGCCGATGCGTTCGACGACGCGACCGAGCAGGTCGCCGAGCGGGACGTGATCGTCGTGATCGAAGAGCACGCGGTGCTGGATCAGCTCAGCGAACAGCCGCACTGAAAGCAGGGCCGATGTCCGTGGAAGTGCGCCCCGGTCGCCGGCGCTGGGGGCGCGCGAAACGGTTGCGTGCGGGTCCCGCGAATGGCGGCTCCAGATCCTGCGCGGGCTGGCGGGCCGAGCCGTTCTGCGACGCGAGAATTTTCGGTGTGCGCGGATGTCAACGCGTTGAAGCCGCACGACAAAGCCCGAGGCACGCCGCTTGGATTGCTCGCGCGGTGTGACGAAGCCGAACGCCCGCTGGCAGTACCCGCTGATCGCCGCCGCGGTGGCAGGCAACGCGCTGCTGGCGTTTCAGGGGCACGCGACGCTCACCACCGGAAAGCTGGTGCTCGGCGTGGTGTGGCTGCTGGCGGCCGCCTCGCTCGGCTCCCTCTTCGCCCGCCGCGAGGAGCGGCTGAGCGCGCTGTGCGAGCTCGACCCGGCCACTGCGATGTTCAATTCGACGTCGACGGGCTGAAGTCGATCAACGACCGGCTGGGCCATCGCGCGGGTGACGCGGCGATCCTGCTGGTGGCGCAGGCGCTGCGCAGAGGCTGCCGCACCGAGGACGTGGCGGCGCGGTGGGGCGGCGACGAGTTCGTGCTGCTCGCACCGCACACCAACGCCAAGCAGGCCGAGATCCTCGCCCGGCGGATCTCTTCCGCGGTCCGGAGCCAGGCGGCGACCAACAGCAACGAGGCCGGAGTGCAGGGGCAGCCGAGCGCCCCCTGGGTCACCGTCAGCGTCGGCTATGCGATCGCCGAGCCCGACAAGGCCTCGACCCTGCTCGCCTCGACGCTGTTCGCCGAGGCCGATC
>JAGSPQ010000578.1 GCA_018262385.1 Myxococcaceae bacterium
TGCCGGCCGGCCGCCGCAGCGAGAGCTGTGTGTGGTGCGGGTTCCAGTTGGACGCGGTTGCCGCTACGTTCCGCGGCAAGTGACCCAGCAGTACAGACTCCTGGGCCGGCTCGAGACGGGAGAGCTGGCCGAGCTTTACCGGGCTGAGCGCGACGTCGAAGGGACGGTCGTGATCAAGCTCTTCCACCCACGAACCTCGGAGGTCGCGTACGCGCAGGCGGTCGCCGAGACGGCGCGGCTGCTCAACAACGTCCACCACCCCGGCGTGGCGCACGTGCTCGACATCGGCCTGGTCAAGCACCGGCTGGCGGTGGTCCGCGAGGATGCCGGCCGGTTCAACCTCGGCACCGCGCTGCAGCGGCTCAACACCAAGGAAGTGCTGCTGGCCCCGGCGCTGGCGCTGATGTGGGTGATCGAGCTGCTGGAGCTGGTGCACCAGGCCCACCAGGCAGGGGTGGTCCACGGCGCGCTGACTCCCGGAAACGTGATGCTCACCCCCGACGGGCGGCCGGCGGTGTGCGACTTCGGCGCCCTGGCGGCCCTCAACGCGTCGGCGACGCTGAAGAAGAACTTCGGCCCCCGCGGCCGCAACAACTACCGCGCGCCCGAGGTGACCCAGAACGACACCGTCAGCGTCCAGAGCGACCTCTACTCGCTGGGCGCGATCACCTACGAGCTGTTGACGCTGCGCGAGCCGGGCGCGGCGACGATCAGCACCCGGCGCGACCTGGTGCCCGCTCCGTCGCGGCTCGACCGGCGGATCAACTCCCGGCTCGATCCGATCGTGCTGCGGGCGATCGAATCCGCCCCGTCCCGGCGGTTCAAGAGCTGCGCCGACTTTGCCAACGCGCTGCGCGACTTCCTGTCCAACAACGGCGGGCTGCCCTCGAAGGACGACCTCAAGCGCTTCACCCAGGAGCTGTTCCCGAAGGAGGTGAACACCGACGCGATGGGGCCGGTGCCGTTCGCCGAACGGTTCGGCCTCAAGGACGTCGACGGCGCCGAGCTGGATCAGAACGACGAGCGGTCGATGGTGGTGATGGCGCGCAAGGCGTTCTCCGGCGGCGAGGCCGATCACCAGGCGGAGACCAGCGAGGCGCTGCCCGCGTTCGCCGACTTCGTCCCCCCGGCGCCGCGAGGCGGATCCGAGCAATCGCGGGCGGCCGATCGCCGCGAGACCGAGGAGATGGCGGCCAGCGCGGCGGCCCCGGCGAGCCCGAGGGACAGCGCGAAGCGACTGGCGCGGGTGGAAGAGCCCGACCCGCAGGATCGATCGTCGCTCTCCTGGGACGCGCCGCCCTCGGCGCAGCCGATCGCGCGGAAGGTCGAGCTGGTGCAGGCCAACGCCGCCGCGGTGATGAAGCGGGTCCGGGTGATGGAGGACTTCGATCAGCTCCCCCAGGCCAACGACACCCAGGAGACGCGCGAGCCGCCGGCGCCCAGGCCGAAGGCGCCCCGCTCGCCGATGGTGACCGACCCGGACGCGATGGCGTACGCGATGACCCCGGCCGACAGCCAGCCACTGGACGAGCCGAAGGTGCGGGACGCCGACGGGAAGCTGCGGCGGATGATCACCGAGGAGCGCACCCTGCTGGCGGCGCGGAAGCAGCGGGCGAAGATGACCGCCCTGGCGGGGATGTTCGCGCTGGTCGGGCTGCTGATCTTCGCCGCCGCGCTGTGGATGCGCAGCAACGGCTACCTGCCCGGCGCGAAGCCGCCGCCCAGGGTGGTGCGCCCGCTGCCGCCGCCGGTCGAGCCGAAGCCCCCGCCGAAGGCGGCCGAGGTGGTGAAGCCGCCCGCGCCGCCGCCGAAGGTCGCCTGCTATGACCCTCCGCCGAAGCGGGGCGCCGCGCTGCTGACGGTGATCAAGCGCGGCGCGGTGAAGGTCGAGCTCGACGGCGAGCTGCTGTGCGATCTGGACAAGGTCCCGGTGAAGCCCGGGATTCACAAAGTGACGATTACGGACTTGAAGACGGGCCTCAAAGAGGATCAGAAGGTAAGGCTCACCGCCGGAGCGAGCACCAAGCTCGACGGGGTCGTGAAGACGAGGGAACCGAGATGACCGAACCCGTCACCCGCATCTTCGTCGTCGAGGACCAGCCGGCGCTGCTGAGGAACCTGCTCAAGGTGCTCGCCACCTTCCCCGAGCTTCAGGTGGTCGGCAGCGCCCAGGACGGCGAGAGCGGCGTCGAGCAGGTGGTCGAGCTCAAGCCCCACCTGCTGCTGCTCGATCTCGAGCTGCCCGGCATCGACGGGATCGAGGTCACCCGCCGGGTGAAGCGGCGCGCGCCGGAGGTCGAGGTGCTGATCCTCACCTCGTTCGACAACGAGCAGAAGGTCTACGAGGCGATCCAGGCCGGCGCCTCGGGCTACCTGGTCAAGCGGGTCGGGCCGGAGAAGATCCGCTCGGGGATCAAGGAAGTGATGGAAGGCGGGACGGTGATCGAGGCGGTGATCGCCAAGCGCTTCTGGAACTACTTCCAGTCGGTGCAGGCGAAGCCCGCCGCCCCCACCAACCCCTGGAACCTCTCGCCGCTGGAGTTCGACGTGCTGCGGTTCGTCGCCAAGGGCCTGTCGAACGCCGAGGTCGGGCACGTGATGACGCTCGAGCGGCGCACGGTGCGCACCCACCTGTCCCACATCTACCGGAAGATGGGCGTCAACTCGCACGTCGAGGCGGTGGTGCTCGCGCTGAAGGCGGGGATCGTCGAGCTGTGATCTCCCTGGTGCTGTGCGCGGTGCTCCTGGCGGCCCCGCCAGACGAGATCACCGTCTCGCATCGCAAGGTGCTCGCCAGAGACGGCGTCGCGCTGGCGCTCTACCGCTATGCCCCGCCGCTGGGGGGCGAGGGGAAGCCGCCGGTGCTGCTGATCGCCGACTTCGGCCTCGGCCGCGCCGCCTTCGATCTGCAGGGGCAGGGGCTGGCCCGCTGGCTGGCCCGGCACGGGCGGCTGACCTACGTGGCCGAGCTGCGCGGGCAGGGGAAGGCGTCGGGAACGCCGTGGAGCCCCGCCGAGCTGCTGGAGCAGGATCTGCCGGCGATCGCCGCGGCGATGGGCGATCAGCCGTTCGACGTGGTGGCGCACGGCTGGGCGGGGACGCTGGTGCTGGCCGCCAGCGTCGAGGAGCTGAAGGGCAGGGTGCGCCGGGTCGTCTCGCTCGGCACCCCCGCCGAGTTCGCGGTGCCCAGCCGCCTGGCCGAGTCGCTGCTGCGCGCCGGCGGCCGCCAGGGCTCGCTCGGCCTCGACCCGGAAGGCGCGGCGGTGTTCGAGCTGCTGTTCGCTTCTGGCGCGCAGATCCGCCGCGATCGCTTGAGCGCGCTGCGGGCCGGCGCGTTCAGCGATCTGGGCCCTCGCGGCGCAGCCGGACTGCTGCAGTGGATGCGCGCCGGGGACCTCACCCTCTCGACCGGCGAGTCGCTCAAGGCGCGGCTCAAGCGCTACGACCGGCCGACGATCCAGTTCATCGGGCTGGCCGACGGGTGGGCCAACCCCGAGCTCTGCGGCCCGCTGCGCGAGGTGACCGCTGCCCGCGTCCAGCTGCGGGTGTTCAGCCGACTCGAGCTGGTCGCCGAGGACTACAGCCACCTGTCGCTGCTGCAGGGTGAGGGCGCGCCCAGAGAGATCTACGCGCCGGCGCTGAAGTTCCTGAACCAGGAGCTGCGATGAGGTCGCTTGCCTTCGCGCTGCTGCTGTCCGGCTGTGCCGGCCTGCACTGGGTGCCGCTGCCCCCGAGCGCCGAGCCGCAGCGGGTGAAGACCGCCGACGGCTGGGAGCTCGCGGTGGTGCGCTACCGGCCCACCGTCCCCTCGACCGGCCGCCCGGTGGTGCTGCTGCACGGCATCGCCGCCAACGCCCGCAACATGGATCTCGACGACGAGCACAGCCTGGCGCGCTGGTTCGCCAGCCAGGGTCGCGAGGCGTGGACGATGTCGCTGCGGGGCACTGGCGACTCGGAC
>JAGSPQ010000579.1 GCA_018262385.1 Myxococcaceae bacterium
AGTAGCCGGTGCGGCGGATCGCCTTGTAGGCGCTCGAGGCGGTGCGGATGTTGTGGACGATGCCGTAGCTGCAGCCGCGGGCCTCGTAGGACCACATCGAGCCCCAGCCGTCGCCCGACTCGAAGAGGAAGATGTGGCCGGCGCCGTTGGTGTTGTAGACCATCGCGTCGGCCCGGAGGATCGACGAGCGCGAGACGGTGCGCCACTGCGAGTTGCCGCCGACGAAGCTGATCGTGCTGTAGGGGTGCGAGTCGGAGGTGAGGGTCGAGTTGCTCGACGGCACTTCCCAGATCTTGCCGACGTAGCCCGAGCAGTCGGCCCCGTAGCGGCCGCCGTGGCGGCAGTTGGGGCAGCTGCCCACGCACGAGCCGCGGGTGCTGGAGGTGGCGCCGTTGGGGATCCACGAGCCGTGGCCCCAGTAGTAGGAGAAGCCGACGCCCGACTTGGCGCGGAGGATCGCGCCGCCGCGATCGTTGGCAGAGAGGCTGCTGCCGCCGGTCGAGCCGCCGGTCGAGCCGCCGGTGCTGCCGGAGGAGACGAGGTTCAGGTAGCTGCCGTAGCTCCAGCCGGTGATGCCGTTGTACTTGATGTTGTACCAACCGCCCGCGGGGGTGGTCCGGTTGATGGTGGTGACGGTGGCGCCCTGGGGGATGACCAGCCGGACCCGGTAGCCGGTGCCGGCGCCGGTGCGGAGGTTGAGCGCGGCGGTGGTCTTCAGCCGGGAGCCGATCGGGACCCCCGAGCTCAGCTCGGAGCTGATGGTGCCGATCTCGTCCTGGGCGCCGGTCAGCACGTCGCTGTCGGTCGCCGAGTCGCCCGCGGTGCCTGCGCACCCGGCGAACACCAGCGCGGCCACCATCCACATCCCCGTCTTGACTGTCACCTTGGTGTTCATGTGATTCCTTTCCGCGATGCTCTGGGTTGATTGAAATGACGTTGCGGCAGTCCATTCAGCCAGCGACGTGCCACCGGCCCGCTCCAGAGGGAGCCCGGGGGTGATCCGCAAAGCCGCTTTGCACGCGGGAGCGACTGCGATCCGAACGAGTGGCGCCCGATCCGCTCTGCTTCGCGACGTCACAGCGAGGGCTCAGGGCGCGTCGCCTCAATGTGACAGTGCCGAGCGCGGGGGCGTGGTGTATCGAGCGGGTCATGAATCGCTCGCAGAACCTGATCGTCGGCGCGGTGGTGCTGATCGCAGCGGTGCTGGTGGTGGTGGTGATGCTCTGGCCGCAGGACAAGAGCCGGCCGGAAGAAGATCGCGGGCGCGAGGTGCAGGTCGAGCCGAGCGACGAGCCGAAGGTGGCGCGATCTCTGGAAGCGCTGCGGCAGCGGGCGCGGGGGCTGGATGCGGGCGAGATCCCCTCGGCGGCAAGCACCGGCCAGGGCGCGGTGTTCGCGACCTTCGGGTGGGGCAGCGCAGCGGGGCAGCTGGGCCACAAGCGGCCGGACGAGGCGAACCCCGAGGCGCCGATGAGCGTGGCGCTCGACCGGTTCGGCAACGTGACGGTGCTCGACCAGGTCAACGACCGGGTGGTGAAGCTGGACAAGACCGGGAAGGTGATCGGCACCACCCCGCTGACGGTGCAGGGCGCGCAGGATCTGACCATCGCCGCCGACGGCACCACCCTGGTGCTCGACCGGGTGATCGACAAGTCGGTGGCGGTGATCGGCCCCGACGGAAAGCTGGTGGGCGAGCTGAAGCTCGAGGGGAAGAACCTCGAGGAAGGCGGCGCGGCGACCGGGGTCTTCACCGACGGAGAGGACGTCTACGTCGAGCGCGAGCACGGCGACCTGGTGAAGCTGGGGACGACCAAGGGGGTGGCGGATCCGGATCGGGAAGAGGTGCCCGGGCGGCTGTCGCGCGACGGCACCGCCTACCTGACCGCGGGGATCTCGGTGCCGGGCGAAGATCGGGTCTACGTCGGCTCGCTGGAGAAGGCGTCGAAGCAGCAGCGGTTTCAGCGCGAGTACCGGCTGGGGATGCCGGTCACCGGGCTGATGCTGCTCGACACCGATCGGAGCGGGATCATCTACCTCGGCGCGCTGACCACCGTGCCGGTGCCCAACCAGCCGGAGGCCGAGGGGCGGCCGATGGTGCTGCTGCTGTGCCTCGATCCGCTCGACGGGCGGCCGCTGGGCCGGGCCGAGCTGCCGGCGAACGTGAACGCCGACGAGACCTTCCGCGAGTTGGTGGTGGCGGACGAAGGCGGGGTGCTCTACCTCTACCGGACGGAAGAGAAGGCGCAGCTGCAGAAGTACGACTGCCGGTAGCCAGCCCGGCCCTCGGGCTCAGCGGGCCTTCATCGCGTCCTTGAACGCCGCTTCGATCTCGTTCGGCTGCCGCTTCGCCGTCTCGCACAGCGCCTTGAGCGCGCCGCGATCGAGCGGAGCGGCGGTCGCCTTCCCCAGCGCGGCGCGGGTGATCAGCACCGGCACCAGGTAGCGCTGCTCGGCCGGCGCCACCTCGAACGGCCCGGCCACCGAGACGGTGGTCGAGATCTTCGACTGGAAGCCGACCAGCAGCTCGCGGCGGGCGACGCCGACGATCGCCGCGTGGAGCCGCTCGGCGCCCTGGTTGACCGCCAGCGCACGCGCTTCCCGTACGTCTTTGGCGAAGGCCGGGTCGGTGCGCCAGCCGGTGAGGAAGCGCCGCGCCTGGGGAAGATCGGGGTCGCCTTCGACCGGAGGCTGATCGGCCGAGAGCTTCGCCAGGCCGCGCAGCACCGAGGCGAGGCGGGTGGCCTCGGCGGGCACGGCTTCGGCGCTGCGGCCTCCCTCCGGCTGCACCGCGTGGATCGCCGCCAGGCCCAGCTTCGGCAGCGCCGCGGCGAGCGGGTCGAGCGCTTCGGCGGCGGCGAGGTAGGCGCGCCGAGCCGGCTCGACCTCGAGGGTGGGCGGCACCAGCAGGCGCAGCTTCAGCGCGCTGCGCTCGTCCGATTCCTGGGTCAGATCCCGCCCGTCGTCCGAGCTGTCGCGGTGACCTCCGGCGAGGGCGGCAAACCCGGCGGCCCGGCGGTCTCTCCATGCGGCGTCCACCTGCAGGCCGTTGGGATCCTCGGACACCAGGCTGGCGAGGGCGGCCTCGAAGCGGGGAAAGACGGGCGAGAGCTCTTTGGCGGGGAACGACAGCCGGCTGTCCTGCGCGGCCGAGAGCAGCTCGTCGACCGCGGAGATCCGCCCCGCCGCCTCGAGCTCGGCGAAGAACCGCGAGAACGGAGTGGTCGCGGCCTCGAACGGCGGCGGCACCGGGGGCAGCTGCTCGCCGAGCGCGTCGATGAAGCTGGCCATGTTCTCGAGCGCGTCCTCGACCTTTCCGCCCGACAGCTCGCGGTAGCTCAGCAGCGCCTCCTTCGCCGGGCCGGCGGTGAGCGCGTCGCGGCGGGTGCGCAGCGTCGTCCAGCTGGCCTCGAGCTTCGGGTCGGCCGTCAGCAGCCCGAGCAGGGTCAGCGCGGCGCCGGCGCCGGCGCGCGACTGGGGGAACGGGCGGGAGAGCATCCGGATCCGCACCCGGGCGCAGGCCAGCTCGCGGCTCCAGCCGAACGAGCCGGGTGGAGCGACGGTGTCGGGGTCGGCGCGGGCGGCGGCCAGCTCGGCCTCGGCCGCGGCAGCGACCTCGGGGATCGCCCGGGCCGCGGGGGGGACCTGGGCGGAGTCGAGGCAGGCGCCGGCGGCGTAGAGGCGGCCGGCGAGGGCGGCGGCGCCTTCCTTCGCGTCGCCGTTGGCGGTCTTCAGCCGGGCCAGCGCCCGCTCGCCCACCTTGCTCCAGAGCGCGGCGTGGAGCCGTTCGCTGTCGAGGGCGATCGCGGCCTGCGCGCCTTCGACCAGCCGGCGGGCGCGCCAGAAGGCGGCTTCCGCCGACAGCAGCATCTTCGGCTCCTCGGGGTGGAGCGCGGGACGGACCAACGCGCCGGGGGCCCGGGCGAGCGGATCGTTCGACAGCACCCTCGCGGCGCTGATC
>JAGSPQ010000580.1 GCA_018262385.1 Myxococcaceae bacterium
CTGCGCGGAGGCGGGTACGGCGAGGAGGACGACGACCAGCGAAGCGATCAGGGTCGAGAGGGCACGCACATCAAAGAGCCCCCGAACAGTTGAGAGGCTCCCCCGTTCATCCCGAGAGCAGTCGAGGGACGACCCCCGTGTTTCCCCCCGCGCGTGAGCCGCGACTCGCCCGTCCCTCGACTGCTCTCGGGATGAACGGGGTGATCTCCACTGATCCATCCTGGATCCGCACTCCAGTTTCGCTCCGCCTTCCAGTTTCGCTGCGCTCACTTGGCAACTCCGATGCGGTTGAACAGATCCTTGAGGTACTCATCCGGCACATCGACCTTCGCGCCCGCCAACCCAACCAGCACCGGCTTGAACCGCAGCGCCTGGTTGCCGGACTTCGGCGGTTGCCGCACCGTGAGTAAATAATTGCCCTTGTCGAGTGAGAGGAATTGCTGGCACCCCTCGCCGAGCAGCTGGTAGCCATCGTTGTACACGGCGCAGTCGAGCGACTCGGCCCGCGCCTGGATCCCCAGCCCCACCTTGCCGGTGCTGGCAGTCTGGAACCGGTACACCCGCACCTCGGCCGGAGAGATCCACTCCTCGGCCCCGACGCCCTCCGCCAGCGCGACCACCGGCTCGGCGGTCCACCGCAGCAGCCCCGGGCCGGTCTGCCCCGCGAACGGCCGGACCACGATCCGGTAGTTGCCGGGCGAGAGCAGCCGCACCAGCTCACAGCCCGCATCCAGCCCGTCGACCGCGAGCAGGTCGTTGCCTTTGAACAGCGCGCAGACTCCGGACTCGGCGGTCACCCGCACCACCGAGTCCTTCGCCACCACCAGGGTGCGATCCATCCGGGTGGCGGAGAGCGGCACCGCCATCGAGGCCTGCAGCCCGGGGCCGGGCACCACCGGCAGCTCCACGCCCAGGCGCGCCCAGCGATCGCGGCCGGTGGGGAAGACGCTGGCCCGCATCGCTCCGGGGCGGTGCTCGAGCACCAGCTCGGCCGAGACTCCCGCGGGAATCGTGCCCCGGCAGCCCGCGCTGCGCACCCCGTCGGAGAGCGCGAGCAGGCAGCGCTCGACGTTGCCCTCCACCAGCACCGTGCGCTCGCCCTCGCCCTGGGGGATCTTCAGCCGCATCGTCCCCGGCAGCCGCGGCGATTCCTCGAGCAGCCCGCTCAGCGCGGAGTTCTTCTCCGTCGCGTCGAGCAGCACCGTCGTCACGTCGACGGCCGGCTCGGCCGAGGTCAGCACCAGCTTGCCGCCCTTGCCGGTGAGCACGCAGCGCGCCAGCAGGCTGCCGCTGGGAGGACAGAAGTCCACCGCGCCGCCCTTGTCGTCGAGCAGCACCGCCCAGGCGTCGATCGGCAGCGTCAGCTCCAGCCGGGCGCGCGAGGCGGGCAGCGCGAACACCCCCGCCTCGTCCACCCAGTTGAGGCGCCGGCGGCCGGGCACCAGCGGCTCGGCCTTCGCGGGCAGCTTGAGCGCGCGGTAGCTGAGCTTCGCGGTGACGGGCGCCTCCTCTGGCGTCGGCGACCAGGCGCGCGCGGTGGCCGAGGCGGCGATCCCACTGGCGGCGAAGCAGGTGCTGTCGCGGCCCTCGCGCACCGTGCCCGCGCCGTCGAAGCCGCACGAAGGAGCGGTGCGCTCGCCATGCTGCGTCTGCCCCGTGAGCAGGAACAGCGACGGCCCGCCGGTGAAGCTCTGGATGAACGGCTGGCGCGAGAGGCTGATCGTCATCGCGTCCAGCTTCGGGCCCACGCCCATCGTCACCGGCTCCAGCGTCGCCGGCTGGGCGGCGGTGCCGAAGGCGGCGAACACCGTCGGCCCCGCCTCGAGCGAGACCTCGGGGCCGCAGCTGCGCAGCAGCCCGCGCTGGCCACCCGAGAGGCAGTACACCTGCGCCGAGGTGCGGTACCGGCCCGCGCTCGGCAGGTCGAGCTGCCCCGCGGTGCCGCCCACCAGGGTGCCCTTGCTGAAGGGCGTCACCGGCCGCGACTTGTAGAGCGTGGTGACCTGGGCGGTGCCGTCGGTGGTCCACAGCCGCACCCGGAACTTCTCCAGCTTCGGGCGCACCAGCAGCGCGCAGTTGTTGACCCGGCTCATCCGGGACACCACCTGGCCGTTGCCGTCTTCGAGCGCGCAGGAGATCGGCGTCCGGTTGCTGCGGAAGGACAGCTCGGCGACCGAGTCTTTCTCTCCCACCGGGATCGCGAACGTCTGCACCGCGGCGCCGAGCTTCAGCGCCGCGTTGTCGGTGACCAGGCCCTTGTCTTCCACCGGCGCCAGCGAGACCGACAGCTTCGTCTGCCCGTGCTGCTGGGTCTCGCTCTCCAGCACCAGGGTGTAGCTGCCCTTCGTCACCGGCTCGGCGAGCGCGCAGTTCCAGTCCGGCCCGTTGTCGCTGCCCTCGAACACCAGCGCGCCCCGCTCGTCGAACAGCCGGCAGCGAACGTCCGCCTCGCCCTCGGTGCGCAGCCGCAGCGTGCCGTCGCGCGGGACCTTCAGCGGCAGCGTGGTCGGAGTGGGCAGGGTGCGCGTCATCCCCGGCAGCAGCGTGTCGCTGCCGACGTGCAGCTGGTACTCGACTCCCACGTTGCCGCGGCTGTGCTCGGCGACGATCTTGTACTGGCCGGGTGGCAGGGTGAGCTTCACGCCCTGCGGCGTCGCCGGCGCCTTCACCGCCTGCACCGGAGCGACCCCCGCGGTGGTCCCGCCCGAGTCGTCCTCTCCGCCGCCTTCGTTGTTCTCGCCGCCTTCGTGGTACTCGCCGCCGCCTTCCTCCCCGCCCTCGTAGTCCCCGCGGTAGCCGTCCCCCTCACCCTCGTCGCCCCCTTCGCTCGGCTGCTCGTTGGTGACCTGGGGAGGGATCACCTCCACCGCCCGCGGCGGCTTGTCGGTCTCGAGCTTGAACACCCGGCCCTGCATCCCGCCGCTCAGCACCACGTCGAGGCTCAGCTCGCCCTCGAGCTTGAAGAGGAACTCGTCCTTCCCGTCCGGCCCCAGCTTCGCCGGGTACCAGGTGAAGAACTCGATCGGGTGCGGCTTGTTTCCCTTCAGCACCACCGCGTCTTTGATCTTCTCCAGCCGGGTGCGCCGCATCGACTCGACCGTCAGCGGCAGCTGGGTCCACAGGTACGTGCCGGGGGAGAGCTGGCGGGTGTTGACGCACTCCGAAGGCACGGTCTCGATCGGCCAGCCCTGCGCGTCGTCCAGCCGGCACCGCAGCGCGACGCCCTGGCCGGTGGTGCCCAGCGCGTAGGACCCGTCGGTCTTCACGTTCAGCTTCTGTTGAACCAGCTCCCCCGAGTCGACCCGGAAGTACGCCTCGCCGTCGGTGCCGACCGCCGCGAACTCCTTCGGGTTGCGCCGGGTCATCAGCACCCCGCCGCGCCCGCGCGAGCTGCCGACGGTGGTGACCGTCACCATGTACCGGCCCGGGCGCAGGTAGCCGGAGACGAGGCAGTTGCGGCCGCGGCCTCCCGAGGTGTCGGAAGCCACCGCCGGGACCACCGGGGTGCGCATCCGGCACTGGGTGCTCAAGAGCCCGACGGTGGTGATGTTGTAGAGGCCGGCGGTCTCGACGTCGAAGACCATCGAGTGCGACTGGTTGCGCTCGAAGTCGAAGAAGCTCGGAGTGTCGAGCGGCACCCGGGGCAGCGGGCGCGCGGCCGGATTCCAGCTGGCGAAGGTCGCCGGGGGCGGCGGCGGGGGCAGGGGGCGCAGCAGGGTGATCGCCACCACTCCGTCGCCGGGGTTGGTGAGGGTGAGCACGTCTCCTTTTTTCGAGGGGCTGATGCTGCAGGCGCCGTCCTTCGAGTCCTGCATCGCCTCGCCGTACCCGCACTTGAAGGCGGCCCCCGCGGCAGACCGGACCTGCGGCGTCAGCCCGGCGGCGATCGGCAGCTTCACCGTCCGGCGCGCGTCGAGAGTGAGGTGGAGCGGGGAAGTCAGCGCCAGCGGCAGCGCCT
>JAGSPQ010000035.1 GCA_018262385.1 Myxococcaceae bacterium
AGTCGGTGCCGATGTTCGAGCCGGGCACTACGCCGAGCCCACCGACGAGCCCCGCGCAGAGGTCGGAGATGATGTCGCCGTAGAGGTTCTCCATCACCATCACGTCGTACCGCGCCGGGTCCTTCACCAGCTGCATGCACAGCGCGTCGACGATCACCTCTTCGGCCTGGACGGTGGGGAACTCGCGCGCCGCCCGGCGAAAGCACTCGAGGAACAGCCCGTCGGACAGCTTCATGATGTTGGCTTTGTGCACCGCGGTGACCTTCTTCCGCTTCATCTGCAGCGCGTGCTCGAAGGCGAAGCGGCAGATCCGGCTGCTGGCCTTCTCGGTGATGATCTTCAGGCTCTCGACCACCCCCGGCACCACGACGTGCTCGAGCCCGGCGTAGAGGTCTTCGGTGTTCTCCCGCACCACGATCAGATCCACGTTCTCGTAGCGGGTCTTCACGTTCGGCACCGACTTGATCGGCCGCAGGCTGGCGTAGAGGTCCAACCGCTTGCGGATCGCGACGTTCGCCGAGACCAGCCCCCCGCCGATTCCGGTCGCGGTCGGCCCCTTCAGGCCCACCCCGTTGCGCATCACCGCCTCGACCGTCGCGTCGGGAAGGTTGGTGCCGTGGCGGCTGGCGGCCTCGGAGCCGGCGTCCTGGTACTCGTACTCGAGCGGCGCCTTCACCGCCTCGAGCACCTTGCGGGTCGCGCCCATCACCTCGGGCCCGATGCCGTCTCCGTTGATCAGCGTCACCTTTCGAATTGGGTCGCTCATGTCGCTGCCATACCACTTCGACGCAGGTACCATGGCCTCCTATGGATCCGGCCCTCGAGCGGCTGCTCGAGAAAATCGAAGACGGCGACGCGCTCACGGACGCCGAGCTCGAGCAGCTGTCTTCGTTCGTCCGGAAGGACGGGGGCCGGGTGCTGCGCACCGCCCTCGCCCAGGCGCTGCTCAACGCCGACGCGGTGTCCGAGGCGATGGCGGTGCTCGAGGCGCTCGAGCGCGACTTCCCCCACGACGTGCAGGTGGCGCTCGCCCGCGCCCGCGCCTTCGTCTCCCAGGAACGGTACGCCGAGGCCGAGGCCCCGCTGCAGCACGCGCTGCGGCTCAACCCCGGCGACCCGGAAGCGACCAAGGCGCTGGCGGTGCTGGCGATGCGCCGGGGAGAACTCGACCGCGCCCGGGTGCTGATCAACCAGGTGCTCCGGCAGGATCCGTTCGACTCCGAGGCCCAGCAGCTCTCCGCCGAGCTCGACGCCCCCGGAGACCTCCCGGCCCAGAGCATCCCGCTGCTCAACGACTTCACCGCCCGGCTGGTGAAGCAGCTGACCGCCCAGTCCACGCCCCACCTGCTGCAGAAAGATCAGCTGCTGGTGCGGCTGGGGAAGGGCGGGGTGGCCCGGCTGGACCTGAAGTCGCTCTACCGGGGGTTCCTCGACGGGGCGAAGTCGCTCGACGTGGCGGTCGAGGTGCTCGCCCGGGAGCTCGCCGAGCGCACCCTGGGGATCCCCGCCGGCCGCCTGCCGCTGCTGGCCACCGCGCTGCCGGTGGTGCGCGACTCGACCTTCCTCGACCGCGCCGTCGGAGCGGCCCACCGCGAAGGCCCCGCCGGCCTGCTGTTCTTCTACACCCTCAGAGATCCCGAGCTGGTCCGCTACATCCCCGAAGGGGTGCTGCGGACCCACCGGCTGTCGCTGGAGGAGCTCGACACCGCCGCCTGGAAGAACCTCGCCGCCGAGATCCCCCAGCTGCGGGCGATCGAGCTCGAGCTGGGCGCGCTGCGGCTCTCCCCCGCCCCCACCGGCCTGTGGGCGATCGCGGTCGGAGACGGCCACGACGCCGCGCGGCTGCTCTCGCCCCCCCACCAGGCCCTGCTCGAAGAGCGCCTCGGCGCCGGGCCGCTGCGGGTCTACCTCGGCCTGCGCGAGCTGGTGCTGCTGTGCCGCTCCGACGATGTCCCCAACCTGGCCAAGCTCCAGGGGCTGGAAGCGTCACCCGATGGGATCGCGGGCGCGTTCTGCCTTCAGGCGAGGCGAATCAGCCGGCTCGATGACTGGGAAAAGTGAAGCGGAGCCCGCCGCGCACCGGCCAGGCTCCGCTTCGGGGCGACGCCAAACTGCTCTACGGAGGTGCGCCGCAGGACTATTGTCCTGTGGCGCCATTCCCCGTCGCATCGCCCTATTGAGAGAACAGGTGACATTCGGGGCGAATTTCCGGGGGATTTAATCCGGGCAATACTCCGCCTCATGACCAAGCTCCTCGTCGCGGTGATCGCCCTGAGCGTCCTCGGCTACCTGGCGTACGCCACGATGTACAAGGGCAAGCTCGACGCGGCCGGAGACCGGGTCGCCCACGAGCCGAAGCGTCAGCTCGACAACGTCCGCGAGAAGGCGAAGAGCTTCGAGGTGGAAGACCAGCAGCGCTTCGACGCGCTCGACAAGAAGACGACCGGCGAGTGAGCCCGCTGGCTCAGCGCGGCCGCACCGCCAGGTACGGGTCGGGCCAGGCGAAGCAGTCGACCTTCTCGGCCTGGGCGTGGCGGGCGGTGAAGTACGGATCCGACAGGTGCTCGCGGGCAATCGCGCAGAGGTCGGCTCGCCCCGAGGCGATGATGCTGTTGACGTGATCCGGGTTGAGGATCGCGCCCACCGCCATCGTCGGGATCTTCGCGCCGAACCGCACCGCCTCGCTGAACGGCACCTGGTACATCCGGCCGTACTCCGGCTTCGACTCCGGCACGTTGCCCGCGCTGGAGACGTCGATCAGATCGCAGCCGTGGGCCTTGAACGCCTTGCCCACCTCGACCGCGTCCTCCACCGTCATCCCGTCTTCGCCCAGCCAGTCGGAGGCCGAGATCCGGATCCCCATCGGCTTGGCTTCCGGCCACACCGCCCGCGCCGCGTCGAACACCTCGAGCGGAAAGCGCAGCCGGTTCTCCAGCGAGCCGCCGTAGCGGTCCTTCCGCCGGTTCGACAGCGGGCTCAAGAAGCTCGACAGCAGGTAGCCGTGGGCGACGTGCAGCTCGACGAAGTCGAACCCCGCCGCGTCCGCCCGCTTCGTCGCCGCCACGAAGTCCGCCGTCACCTTCGCCAGATCCGCCCCGTCCATCTCCTTCGGGGTGTGCCACCCCCGGGCGAACGGGAGCGCCGACGGGCCCACCGTCTGCCACGCGCCTTCCTTCGCCGACAGCGGCCCATCGCCTTCCCACGGCCGCTGGCAGCTGCCCTTGCGGCCCGCGTGCGCCAGCTGGATCCCGACCCTGGCGAAGCTGTCCCGGTGGATGAAGTCGACCACCCGCTTCCAGGCCTGCTGGTGGGGCTCGTTCCACATCCCCGCGCAGCCGTGGGTGATTCGCCCCTCGGGCGACACGTCGGTCATCTCGGTCATCACCAGCCCCGCGCCGCCCATCGCGCGGCTGCCCAGGTGCACCAGGTGCCAGTCGTCGACCGTCCCGTCCTTCGCCACGTACTGGCACATCGGCGAGACCACCACCCGATCGCGCACCGTCATCCCCCGCAGCTTCAGCGGAGCAAACAGCGGCGGCGGCGCGCTCCCGTCGCTGCGCCGCTCGGTTCCCGCCTGGTCCGCGAACCAGCCATCGACCGACTTCATCAGCGCCGGGTCCCGCTGGCGCAGGTTGTCCCAGGTGATCCGCCGGCTGCGGGTCAGCAGGTTGAAGGTGAACTGCAGCGGCGGCTGCTCGAGGAACCGGGCCGAGTTCTCGAACCACTCGAGGCTGGTCTGCGCCGCCCGCTGCAGCTTCAGCGTCTCGAGCTGCCGCTCGGCCTGGTAGGCGGCGAGCACCGTCGGCAGCGCGCCCTGGCTGGTGCCGTGCTGCTTGAACGCCCCGGCGAGCGCGACCGCGTCCTCCATCGCCAGCTTGGTGCCGCTGCCGATCGAGAAGTGGGCGGTGTGCACCGCGTCGCCCATCAGCACCAGGTTCTGGTGGTACCACTGCTCACAGCGGATGGTGGGGAAGGTGCGCCAGATCGACTTGTTGGCGAGCAGCCTGTGCCCGCCCAGCTCCTCGGCGAACAGCTGCTCGAGGAAGGCGACGCTCTCTTCTTCGCTCTTGGTGTCGAGCCCCGCTTTCTTCCACACCTCTTCGCGGCACTCGACGATCCAGGTCGAGAGCCCATCCTCGAACGGATAGGCGTGCACCTGGAACAGCCCGTGGGCGGTGTTCTTGAAGACGAAGGTGAACGCCTTGAGCGGCTTGTCGGTGCCCAGCCAGGTGAACTTGCAGCGGCGCCAGTCGACCGTCGGCTTGAACACCGCCGCGTGCCGCTCGCGCAGCGGGCTGTGGACCCCGTCGGCCACCACCACCAGATCCGCCGCCGGCAGGTCGTCGGCCTTCACCTCGCTCTGGAACACCAGCTTCACCCCCACCTGGCGGCAGCGCTCCTGGAGGATCAGCAGCAACTGCCGCCGCGAGAGCCCGCAGAAGCCGTGCCCGGTCGAGCGGACGCAGGTGCCACCGAAGAAGGTCTCGATGTCGTCCCAATACTTGAAGCTGGCTTCGATCTGCTCGTAGCTCGCCGGGTCCGCCTCGGCGAACCGGCTGAGCGTCTCCTCCGAGAACACCACCCCCCACCCGAAGGTGTCGTTGGAGCGGTTCTTCTCGTGGACGGTGATGTCGCTCTCCGGGAAAGCCTTCTTCAGCAACAGGCTGAAGTAGAGGCCCGACGGTCCTCCGCCGATGCAGACCACCTTCATGCTCGCTCCTTCGACCAGACGTTCACGCCGTCGCCGACCCGCGCACCGCGTAGACCACCACTCCGGCGTCGCGACCCTTCACGTGCTCTTCGCCGACCCGCTCGCCCTCGAAGCGCCCGCCGCCCTGCTTCCACGCGCTCTCGCTGGCGAGGATGTCGGTGCCCACCACCTTGGTCAGCCCCTCGATCCGCGAGGCGAGGTTCACCGCGTCGCCGATCACCGTGTACTCGCGCTGATCCGCGCCGCCCAGCATCCCCGCCGCCACCACCCCGGTGTGCACCCCGATGCCGATCTTGAACGCCGCGATTCCCAGCTTCGCCCGGTCGGCGTTGATCTCGACCATCTTCCGGCGCATGTCGACCGCCGCCTTCAGCGCCCGCTCGGCGTGATCTTCCTGGTGGTCCGGCACCCCCCAGACCGCCAGCAGGCCGTCGCCGAGGAACTTGTTCAGCATCCCTTCGTGGCCCCGGACGATCTGCCCCATGTGCCCGAAGTAGCCGTCGAGGAACTCGAGCACCGCCTTGGGGGGCATGCTCTCGCTCATCGAGGTGAAGCTGCGGATGTCGCTGAACAGCACGGTCACTTCCCGCTGCACCGGCACCAGGTTGGCGCCGCCGCCCTTGAGCACCTTCTCCACCAGCTGCGGGGGGAGGAAGCGGGAGAGGTTCTCCCGGCGGCGGACGTCGACGAACATCGCCCGGGTCCGCCGGTTGGTGAAGGTGATCAGCATCCCCAGCGCCAGCACGCAGCTGCAGACGAAGGTGGTCCACACCGGGTCCGCCCACCCCTGGAGCCAGGCGATCCCCGCGATCGAGCCGATCGACACCACGGTCGAGGTGATCGCGTGCAGCGTCCGCACCCGGGCGACCGAGAAGCAGACCAGCAGCGAGTAGGTGGCGACCACGATCTCCGGGCGGGAGGGCTCGCCCAGCCTCTGCGCGATCCACGTCTGGCCGACGAAGAAGCCCGCATCGATGAAGATGAAGGACAGCGGGATCCACATCGCCCGCCTCGGCGTCCCCTGCTTGACCCGGTGGGTGATGAACAGGGTGAAGAGGGAGAAGGACAGGTAGGAACCCACCATCGCCATTCGCACCGGATCGTCGACCAGCGGCGCGCCGGTCAGCCGGGAAACCAGCGCGGTGGCCAGGCCGATCAACAGCACCATCGTCAGCCGGGTCCACGCCACCGCCCGCTCGCCGATCAGCGCGCTCTGCGCCATCACCTGCTCTTCGGCGCGGCTCTGCTCGAGGTGGATCTGGGTGACGGTGACGCTCTTCTCCTGCCGCATTACTTGCGTACCAGGGGCCGGTACTTGATCCGCTTGGGCATCAACGCGTCGGCTCCCAGCCGCTTCTTCTTGTCCTCCTCGTAGTCCTGGAAGTTCCCTTCGAACCAGAACACCTTGCTGTCGCCCTCGAAGGCGAGGATGTGGGTCGCGACCCGGTCGAGGAACCAGCGGTCGTGGCTGATGATCACCGCGCAGCCGGCGAACCCGTCGAGCCCTTCTTCGAGGCTGCGCAGCGTCTCGACGTCGAGGTCGTTGGTCGGCTCGTCGAGCAGCAGCAGGTTGCCGTTCGCCTTCAGCAGCTTCGCCAGGTGGACCCGGTTCCGCTCGCCGCCCGACAGATCCTTCACCCGCTTCTGCTGGTCTCCGCCCTTGAACGAGAAGCCGGCGAGGTAGGCGCGCGACTGGACGATCCGCCCGCCGAGGTCGAGCTGATCCAGCCCGCCCGAGACCTCGGTGAACACCGAGTTGTCCCCGTTGAGCGAATCGCGCGACTGGTCGACGTAGGCGATCTTCACCGTGTCGCCAATCTTCAGCTCGCCCGAGTCGGGCTTCTCCTGCCCGAGCAGCATCTTGAACAGCGTCGTCTTGCCCGCGCCGTTGGGGCCGATCACCCCCACGATCCCGTTGGGCGGCAGCTTGAACGACAGGTCGTCGATCAGCAGCCGGTCGCCGAAGCTCTTGCGCAGGTTCTTCACCTCGATCACCAGCCCGCCCAGCTTCGGCCCCGGCGGGATGTAGATCTCGCCCGTCGACTCGCGCTTGGCGTCGCGCGCCTGCTCGGCCAGCATCTCCTCGTAGCGCGACAGCCGCGCCTTGCCCTTCGCCTGGCGCGCCTTCTGCGACGAGTGGACCCACTCCAGCTCGCGCGAGAGGAACTTCTGCCGGGCCGACTCGGTCTTCTCTTCCTGCTGCAGCCGCTTCTTCTTCTGATCCAGCCAGCTCGAGTAGTTGCCCTTCCAGGGGACGCCTTCGCCCTTGTCGAGCTCGAGGATCCACCCGGCGACGTTGTCGAGGAAGTAGCGGTCGTGGGTGATCGACACCACCGTGCCCGGGTACTCCTTCAGGTGCTGCTCGAGCCACGCCACCGACTCGGCGTCGAGGTGGTTGGTCGGCTCGTCCAGCAGCAGCAGGTCGGGCTTCTCGAGCAGGATCCGGCACAGCGCCACCCGCCGCTTCTCGCCGCCCGACAGGGTGCTGACCTTCGCGTCGCTGGGAGGACACCGCAGGGCGTCCATCGCGATCTCCAGCTTCCGTTCGATCTCCCAGCCGCTGACCGCGTCGATCTTGTCCTGCAGCCGGGCCTGCTCGGCCAGCAGCTTGTCGAAGTCCGCGTCGGGCAGCCCCATCGCGTCCGACACCTCGTTGAACCGCTTCAGCAGGTCGGTGATCGGCTTCACCCCCAGCTCGACGTTGCCCTTCACGTCCAGCGTCTCGTCCAGCTGCGGCTCCTGCTGCAGAAAGCCGACCCGCACCTTCGGATCGGGCTTGGCGGTGCCCATGAACTCGTGGTCCAGGCCCGCCATGATCCGCAGCAGGGTCGACTTGCCGGCGCCGTTCGGCCCGATGACGCCGATCTTCGCGCCGGGGAAGAACGACAGCCAGATGCCCTTGAGGATCTCTTTTCCGCCCTTCACCTTGCGGAGGTCCTGCATGGTGAAGATGAAGTTGTCGGCCATGTCGCGGCTGATAAGCCGCGCCAAGCGGGGTGGCAACCTTCTCTGCGGGGCAGATGCCCCTCCGCCCGGCCGCGAACCTCCCCTGGCTTCAGGGGTTTACGGTGAAAACCGGCTGCCGGAAACGGAAGTCGGGCCGACTGCGGTATACGGCTTCGGATGCGAAGCCTCCTCCTCGGTTTGAGCCTCCTGCTGGTCGCCTGTGGTGATGGGTTCGTCGCCCGGGACACCCGGGTCACCTTCGAGCCCGACCCGGTCAACTTCTGGTCGCTGCCGCTGCCCTCGGACCTGCGCCGCCAGGCCGACGGCACCTTCAACCTCGAGCGCTACCCGGGCAAGCGCAGCGAGCTGATCAACATGTGGATCAAGTCCGCCGACACCCGGCTCGAGGGCTGGGGCGTCAGCACCGGGATCTTCTTCACCACCAGCGGCGCGCTCGACCCCGCCACCTTCCCCTCGGCCGCCGGCTCGCTCGAGCCCTCGGCCGGCGTCTACCTGGTCGACGTCGAGCCCGCCTCGCCCGACTACGGCAAGAGCCTGCCGGTGAACGTCAGCTTCACCGCCGCCGAAGGGCCGGGCTCGCCGGCGAACCTGCTCGAGGTGATTCCGGTCTACGGCTTCGTCCGCCGGCCGCTCACCACCTACGCGGTGGTGGTCACCGACGCGGTGAAGGACCTCGGGGGCAAGCCGCTGGGCCGCTCGCAGTCGTTTCACCTCGCGCTCGAGCAGCAGGCCGGCGCCGACGAGAAGGCGGCGGCCTCGTTCGAGCCGCTGCGCGCGTGGCTGGCGAAGAGCAAGCGCGACCGGGCCCGGGTGGTCGGCGCCACCGTCTTCAAGACGATGGATCCGTCGGCGACGCTGGTGAAGCTGGCCAACTGGGTCGAGCAGCAGCCCGCGCCGGCGGTCGACGCCCCGTGGAAGCTGGAGGACAACTTCCAGAGCTACCAGTGGGTCTCGGGCCTCTACACCGTGCCCCAGGTGCAGGAAGGCGTCCGCCCGGGCGAGGGCCGGATCCAGTGGGAAGCGGACGGGCAGCCGAAGCGGGTCGGGGGCCAGCAGATGCGGCTGGCGCTGACGATTCCCAGGCAGCCGATGCCGCCCGGCGGCTTCCCGCTGATGATCTACTTCCACGGCTCGGGCGGAGAGTGGCGCGAGGCGATCGACCGCGGCCCGCTGCCGCAGCTCAAAGAGTACCGCAACACCAACGCGCCGCTCGGCTCGGGCCCGGCCGAGTACCTCGCCCGCCGGGGGATCGCGGTGCTGGGGTTCGACTTCCCGCTCCACGGCGGCCGGAAGACTCCGCCCGACACCAGCGGGCTCGAGCTCTACAACCTGTTCGGCAACATCGACGTCACCATCGACAACATGCAGGTCGGCGCGATGGAGGTCGTCTACCTCACCCGCCTGATTCCGAAGCTCGAGGTGCCGGTCGCGCTGTCCGCCAACTTCAACCCCGGCGCCGCGACCGACGGGATGATCCGCTTCGATCCGGCGCGGCTGAGCGCGATGGGCCACTCGATGGGCACCACCTTCGGGATCCCGATCGCCTCGGTCGATCCGCGGATCAAGGGCTACGTCTTCTCCGGAGCGGGCGGCAGCCTGATCGAGATCGCCAACAGCGCCCACGAGCCGGTGAACCTGAAGCCGTTCATCGAGCTGCTGCTCGGGTTCGGGGAAGGGCAGGAGATTCGCCGAAGCCACCCGCTGCTCCACGTGTTCCAGAACCTGTGGGACCTCTCCGACCCCGCGGCCAAGGGGCGCTACGTCGCCCAGGAGCCCCGCCCGGGGATGCAGCCCCGGCCCTTCTTCATGACCGCCGGAATCCGCGACGGCTACTTCCACCCCAACGCCGAGACCGCCACTGCCGTCTCGCTCGGCGCCACCGCGGCCGGCACCGACGTCGACCCCACCATTCCCGCCGCCCTCGCCCTCGCCGGCCGCACCACGGTCGGCTTCCCGCTGGCCAACAACCTCAACGGGGTCACCGCCGGCGTCGTCCAGTACGCTGCCCCCTTCGAGCTGGGCCACTACGTCGCCTTCGACGCGGCCGACACCCAGCAGCAGTACACCTGCTTCATCGCCGGGGTGGGCACGCCCGCCGGCCCGAAGATCTCCGCCCCGAGCGGGTCCGACACCCTGTGCCCCTGACGTTGCGCTACGGCGTGACGAACTTCAGCAGGTTCGCCGAGTCGGCGTAGATCAGCCCCACCACCCCGCGAATCACCACCAGCCGCGGCTGGCCGAGCACGGTGCCGAGCGTAATCGGCAGCCCGACGTTGGTGATCGCCCCTGAGCAGTTGTTGGCGGCGAGCACCCGCTTCTTGATCTGGTACCCGCCGGCGACCACGTTGTAGCCGTAGAACGTCCCGTCGAGCGCCGGGTCGGCGACCACCTGATCGAAGTTGTTCGCCTCGTTGATCGGCGCCGCGCAGGGGTTGGTGCCGCCGCAGCCGGGCTGGTAGCGGAAGATGGTGGTCATCTCGGCCGCACCGTTGAGGTAGCCGTGAATCGAGCACAGGTTCGAGCTGGCCGAGTTGGGGCTGCCCACCCCGCCCCCGCCGAGCGGCGCCTGCAGCGTCGCCGCACAGCCGTTTGCG
>JAGSPQ010000581.1 GCA_018262385.1 Myxococcaceae bacterium
GCGACCTCGCCACCACCCTCCGGGTCGGCTCGAGCACCGGCTCCGACCACTACACCGGCAACACCAACGCCTACGCGGTGGACTTCGGCGTCTCGGGTTCCCGCGGTGACCAGCTCGCCCAGTCCCTCGCGCGCGCCTACGGGATCCCGCTGAGCAACCTCGGCACCTTCAACCGCCACACCATCACGGTGGATGGCCAGCGGTTCTCGGTGCAGCTGCTGTGGCGGGTCGAAGGGCACTTCGACCACGTCCACATCGGAATTCACCGGGCGTAGGGCCCGGTGCGTGCCGGCGGCGGGCAAGTCCCGCGCATCGCCCATGGTACTTTTGCCAACCCTTCCAAGGAGCCCGCTTGTCTCGATTGACGGATTCTGCCCGCGCAGCAGCGGCCGCTGCCGCTCGGAGGGCCGCCGCGGAGGCGGCGCGCAAGGCAGCCGCCGCTGCTGCCGCCAGGGCCGCCGCAAAGGCTGCCGCTGAAGTCGCCCGCAAGGCCGCGGCGACGGCTGCGAAGAAGGTCGCCAAGCCCGCGAAGGACGAGCTGTCGACCGGCGTCGGCAGTGCGTTGCGCCGGCGTGGCCTGGCCGCGAGCGGCGGCAACCTCCGGCCCGAACAGCTCGACAGCAGCGCGCAGCGCTTCTCGATCAACCAGCTGCACACCTTCCGGGAGGCTCCGACCGACGCCTCGCCCGCCGGCGGCGTGTCCTCCGCGGTCAGTGCCACCGCCACCGGGTCCCTCGGCTCGAGCCAGACTTCGGGAGGAGTGGGGACCTCGGCGGAGGTCAGCGTCTCCGCCACGCTCGAAGAGAACCTGGTCCGGGCGGATGGTTTCGTCACCTTCACGGTGGGGGCAGAGCTGTCGGCCTCGGCCTCCGGCTCGGTCGACTTCCGGGCGCTCAGCCTCGGCGGCTCGGTGGAGGCGGGCGCGCGGGGCGAGTTCACCGTGCGACTTCGGGAAGAGGACTTCGAGCGCCTCCAGAACGGCGAGATCCCGGTTCCCAACCCGCTCAACCCCGACACGGTGCCGGACGGCGGTTCGGTCCGCGTGGACCAGTCGACCTTCACCGGCTTCGGCCTCGACGTCGGCTTCGAGACCCATGGCGTCGAGCTGTCGGTCGGCAGCGACCTCGAAGAGTCGACGGGCACCTCGCTCCTCGTGCAGCGCGACGGCGGGGACGTGCGGGTGACCGCCGGCCCGACCGAGACCCTTTCCCGGGCCGACCGGGTGGCCGTTGGTATTGGCGGGGTGCTCGAGGTCTCCGCCGGCACCCAGGTGTCGCGCTCCGAGGTGCACTTGCGCTCGGCGACCTTCCCGATTGACTCCGCTCCCGGCGCCCGGGCCTTCGAGCGGTTCGCCCGGACCGGGGTCGTCCCGTCGGAGGCGCGTCCGGGGGTGGAGGACCCGGCCTCGGTCCACTCGGTGGACACCGACGTCCGGCGGGACCTGGCCGTCGGCCTCTTCGGCGTGCAGTTCTTCTCGGCGAACCTCGAGGACTCCAGCTACAGCCTCGACATCACCGAGCGGGCGGACGGAAGCCGCAGCGGCCGGGCGGTCTTCGACTACGGCGACCAGGAAGTCACCATCACCGGGGCGTATGGCGAGGACGGCTTCGACCCGAACGACTTCCACGCCAGCATTCGGCTCGACGACCTGGACGAGGGGATCCGGAACAACCTCGGGCTCGCCTTCGCCGGCTTCGAGGGGGCAGAGGAGATCGCCCAGTCGGACGGCGCGGTGGTGCTCGAGTTCAGTGCCGACCAGCTCGCTGCACTTCAGGATCAGATCCAGACCTATGGCGCGGATCAGGACGCCCCCAGCGTCCCGCTGGAGGTGGTGAGCGCGTCCGCGGACCCGCTCGCCTTCCTGGTGGACCTCACCGCCCACACCTTCTCGGTGAACAACTACGCGGACCTGCTCGCCCACGTGTTCACCTCCGACTCCAACGGGCAAAATCCGCTGCCCGGCACCCTGTCCGTCGAGGACTGAACGCCTCCGCCCTCGGGCTCGAAGTCGGGGTGTCAGACACCTCGTACGTGAGGGTGTCAGACACCTCGTACGTGAGGGTGTCAGACACCTCGTACGTGCTGTCCGAAGTCGGGGTGTCAGGCACCTCGTACGTGGCACCTCGTACGTGCTGTCCGAGCGTCAGACATCTCGCACGCGCTGTCCGAGTGTCAGACACCTCGTACGTGCTGTCCGAGTGTCAGACACGTCGTACGTGCGAGAAGTCGGGGTGTCAGACACCTCGTACGTGGTGTCCGAAGCGCTCTACCCGGCGCTGGAGATCGGGTCGACGCGGCGGAAGGTGTCGACGAGGTGCTTGACCAGCGCGACCACCGCGGGAGCCCGACTTCGTTCCCGGGTGGTGAGCGCGTGGATCGGCGGCCCCGGCGCGGCCCAGGTGCCGAGCACCTCGACCAGCTGCCCCTTCGAGAGCGGGTCGGCGAGCATGAAGTCGAGCACCTGGCACACCCCCATCCCGCTGATCGCGGCGTCGAGCAGGTGCTCTCCTTGATCGATCTTCAGCCGGCCCTTGAGGTGGGTGCTCTTCACCGCGCCGGTGCTCCGATCGACGAAGGCCCAGTCGCGCGGCCGGCCCGACGGGGCGACGAACTGGAGGCAGTGGTGCTGGGCGAGCTCGTCCGGGTGGGACGGCGGGCCGTGCTGGGCGAGGTAGGCGGGCGAGGCGACGGTGACCCAGCGCGAACCGCGCAGGTGCCGGGCGATCAGCGAGGAGCTCTCGAGTGACCCGATCCGGATCGCCACGTCGACGTTGTCCTCCAGCAGGCGGACCAGCCGGTCGGTGGTGGAGACGCGAAAGGTCAGCCGGGGGTAGCGGGTGGCCAGCGCGCCCAGCTCGCGGGCAACGAGCCGGCCGACGATGAAGGGCAGGGTGAGGTGCAGCTCGCCGCTCGGCTGGCGCTGGGCCCGCGACACCAGCTCGCGTCCGGCCTGCATCGTGGCGATCGCTTCGCGGCAGCGCTCGGCGAACAGCGCTCCTTCGGGGGTGACGGCGACGGTGCGCGAGGTGCGGGCGAGCAGCTTCACCCCCAGCTGCTCTTCCAGCTTCAGCACCGCCTTGCTCACCGCCGCGGCGGTCACTCCCAGCCGCTGGGCCGCGCGCCGGAAGCTGCGCTCCTCGGCGACATGGAAGAAGGGGAGCACCCCGCTGAACAGCTCGTCGGACCCCATCGTCAACCTCTGGTTGATGATGGATCAGCAAATGGCCGATTGTCGCTGCCGAAGTTGATGCTTACCCTTCGCTCATCACTTCACACGGGAGCACGCCATGAAGATCGCAGTCCTCGGAACGGGAATGGTTGGAACCACGATCGCCAGCAAGCTGATCGCGCTGGGGCACGACGTGAAGATGGGCGCCCGGCAGGCGACGAACGAGAAGGCGCAGGCCTGGGTGAAGGCGGCCGGGGCGCGCGCCTCGGCGGGGACCTTCGCGGACGCGGCGGCGTTCGGTGAGCTGGCGTTCAACTGCACCTCGGGAGCGGCGAGCCTCGAGGCGCTGAAGGCCGCGGGCGCCGCCAACCTCAAGGGGAAGGTGCTGATCGACCTCGCCAACCCGCTCGACTTCAGCAAGGGGATGCCGCCGACCCTGTTCGCGGGCAACACCGACTCGCTGGGCGAGCAGATTCAGCGGGCGTTTCCCGAGACCCAGGTGGTGAAGACGCTCAACACCATCAACTGCAACCTGATGGTGGACCCGGCCCGGGTGGCGGGCGGCGACCACGACGTCTTCGTCAGCGGCAACGACAGCCAGGCCAAGGGGCGGGTGACCGAGATCCTGCGCGGCTGGTTCGGCTGGAAGACGGTGATCGACCTGGGCGACATCAGCACCGCGCGCGGCACCGAGTCGTACCTGCCGCTGTGGGTGCGGCTGTACGGGGCGCTCCAGACGCCGGACTTCAACCTCAAGATCGTGCGCTGAAGGC